>NZ_JARBDC010000034.1:0-124256 GCF_036577625.1 Paenibacillus sp. GYB003
AAATCGGCGAAGCGGAGCGCCGGTCGCAGGAAACGATCGACCGGTACCGCGAGGCCGAGCAGCGGCTGCGAAGCGAAAACGAACGGCTCGCGAAGCAAAACGAACAGCTGGCCGAAGCCGTAGAAGCGCTGCAGCAGGCGGAGCGGGAGCGGGCGGAGCGAGCCCGCCGCACGTGGACGATCGTTTGGACCGCGATCGGCCTCGTCGCCCTTTATTTCGCGCTCGCCCGGCTGTTCCGGCTTATGCTGCGAAGCAAGCAATCGCGAATTTAACCGAAGGGGGAGGCGCATGGAAATCCGTTCCGACAGCTTGTCCGGCATGCCGCATCCGTCCTGCGCGGAGCTTCGGCTGGAACGCGGCGACGCCCTGCACGTGCTCCATCCCCAGCAAATCGTCGCGTTCCGCGGAGGCTCGGCGCAGCGCGAAGACAAGCTGATGAACCTGCAGGGCATGTACCGCAAAAAGAAGCTGGTCCGTTCCAGGCTGACCGGACCGGCAACGGTGCTCGTCGCCCTTCCCGGCGGCTATACGCTCCACTGCCTGACGCTGGCCGGAAACGAAAACCTGCTGTTCGAGTTCCGTCATTTGCTCTTTTATACCGAAGGCATCGAGATGAAAAGCGTCATGCAAAGCTTCAAGCATATGATCGCGACCAAGGACGTCACGCGCATGAAATTTTCCGGCGAAGGGACGATCGGCATTATGGCGGCGGGGCCGCTCGGCACCTGGCCGCTCGACCCGGCCGTTCCTTCCTACATCGATACCCGCTCGCTGATCGCTTACCCGCAGGAAGCGTCCGTCGATTTAAGCGTGTACGGCAACCATCTGGCCAGCCAGCACATGCAGTTTCAATGGAAAATGACGGGCGCCGGAAACGCGCTGCTCCAGCTCGGACGGCCCGATTCCCGGCTCGAGCAATTCGTCGGCCAGGACAGCCTGATGAAGCGGCTGCTCCGGGAAATCGTGCCGTTCGGCGGCGTTTGGTTCAAATGACGTTCGGATGCATAAAGCTTCGGATCGAAGCCTACCGATGATGTAACATTCCTTATCGATCAAAAAGCCTCGAGGTTCTCCCATCCGGGACGCCCGAGGCTTTTGTCGCATACGCTATCGTACTATCGTTCGAGAGCCGTTCAACGCTCCTGAAGCTCCGTAATCGGCACTTTTTTGGAAACGCGCGAATCGTTTTCCGGGTGGACGGTCGCCACCCCGCTGTATTTGTCGAGGCTGTCGATCCAAACCGGCTCTCCCTGCCACGTCACTTCGATTTTGTCGTTGGACAGTATAATATGCTGGGCGCGATCGTAATCCATGCGCAATGTCCCCTTTCTTCATCGATTCGAATCCGTTTACGACTCGTCTTCAACCCGTTCGTTCGGCATCGTATCGACCGACGTTTCCTCGATCAGCCCGTTATGAATCGTGACGGTGCCGCCTCCGAGTCCTTCGTTGATCATCCGGTCGACGTCCATGTCGTATTGCTCGCGTCCTTCGTGATCGGGATCGACCTGCCGCCGCTCGTCCATGGCTTCTCCCTCCTCTCGCTCGTACTACCCGTATAGAATGTCCAAGCGTCCGAAGAAGCATACGACGAGCCGCTTCGTCATAGAGTAGCAGATGGAAGGCAGGTGTAGAACGTCCGCTTTTGGTGAACACTTTTAGGTAGAAAACCCGGAACGAGAAGGCATCATTCGGATCAATCAATCGGGGCGCGGCAGCCGCCGCGTCGACCAAGGGAGGAACCCGGTCATGCATACGATTTGGAAAGGCGCGATCAGCTTCGGTCTTGTCCACGTGCCCGTCAAAATGTTTTCGGCTACCGAGGATAAGGACATCTCCATGAAATACATTCACAAAGATTGCGGAACGCCGCTTTCTTATGTGCGGACATGCCAGCATTGCGAGCAGGCCGTCGAGTGGGAAAACATCGCCCGCGGCTACGAATACGAGCCCGGCCGCTACGTTTTGTTCGAGAAGGAAGAGCTCGACAGCTTGTCGGAAGCGAACAAGGAAATCAAAATATTGGATTTCGTCGATCTGAAAGAAATCGATCCGATCTATTTTCAAAAAACGTACTATCTCGCTCCCGGAGATACCGGCGCGGGCGCGTACAGCCTGCTGCTCGAAGCGATGCGGCAAACCGGCAAAATCGGCGTCGCCAAAGTGTCGATCCGCTCCAAAAGCAGTCTGGCCGCGATTCGCATCATCGGGGATTGCATCGCGATGGAGACGATATTTTACCCGGACGAAATTCGTTCCATCGCGCAGGTGCCCAATTTGCCGGAAAATCCGAACGTGAACGACAAGGAGCTGACGATGGCGAAAATGCTGATCGAGCAGTTGTCGACGCCGTTCGAGCCGGAGAAGTACAAGGACGATTACCGCGAGAAAGTGCTCGAAATGATCCAGCAAAAAATCGCCGGCGAAGAAGTGCGGATCGCGCCGGAGGCGCCGAAAACGAACGTGGTCGATCTGATGGCCGCTTTGCAGGCGAGCCTCGAGGCGGTCAAGCCGGCCAACGTGGTGCCGACGGAGGCGGCCGGTTCCCCGGCGAAGCCGAAAGCGAAACCGCGGAAAAAAGCGAAGGAGGAAACCGTCTCGTAATCGCCGGCGGCGCCGGATCGGGGCGGGACGGCGAACGGCGCGGCCACCGCGCCGCCAACCTTATGCCGCAACGCAGAACAAACGCCCGGAGGGTCGAACCATGGAAATGAAGCCGATTATCCCGTTCGAGCCGGTCCGCGCCGAACGGGTTCCCGCCGGGCCGAATTGGGTCGCCCAAATCAAATGGGACGGCGTCCGCATGCTCGCCTATTTCGACGGGAACGAAACCCGTTTGTGGAACCGCAAACGAAACGACCGGACGGCGCAGTACCCCGAATTTGCCGACGTTCGCACATACTGCCGGGCCGATTCGGTCATCCTCGACGGGGAGATGATCGCGCTGGACCAGGGCAAGCCGTCCTTCCACGAAATTATGAAGCGGGACCGGCTGAGCGCCCCGGCCAAAATCGCCCAGGCCGTCTCCCGCGTCCCGGTCACCTACATGATATTCGACGTCGTCTACTTCAACGGGAATTGGACGTACGGCATGCCTCTCGAAGAGCGTCAGCGGCTGCTGGAGCAAATCGTCGTCCCCGGCGAGCGGGTGCAGCTCGTCCGCAACGTGCCGGACGGCGAGGCGCTCCTCGGCGTGATGCGCACACACGGCATGGAAGGGATCGTTTGCAAAAATTTGTCGAGCCTTTACGCCCTGGACGGCAAAGACGACCGCTGGCAAAAAATCAAGCTGTTCCGCGATTTGTACGCCGTCGTGGGCGGGGTGACGTACCGCGGCAAAATCGTCAACGCCCTGATGTTAGGCTTGTACGACGAGGGCGGCAATCTGTTCTATATCGGCCATGCCGGAACGGGAAAAGTGACCGCGGCGCAATGGGAGCGGATCACCCGCCGGGCGGAAACGATGCGCCTCGCCGCCAAGCCGTTCGCGAACGAGCCCGAGCGGAGCAAGGAAGCGCATTGGATTCGGCCGGAGCTCGTCGTCAAAGTGCAATATTTGGAATGGACTCCTTACGGCTTGCTCCGGCATCCGAGCATCCAGTCGTTTCTCGAGGCCGACAACCCGAAGGAGCTGTGCGCGCTCGGTCAGCTGTACGAAAACTAGAAGAGGTGACAGGCGATGGCGACGGCCATGAAAGGCTCGGTAACCGTGGAAGGCCACGAGATCACGATCACGAATCCGGAAAAGCTGCTTTGGCCGGAGCGGGGCATTACGAAGCTGATGTATTTGGAGAAGCTGCTCGGCCTCGCGCCGTATTTGCTGAAATATTGCCGGGATCGCCATCTGACGACGATCCGCTTTCCGAACGGCGTGCACGGGAAGTCGTTTTATCAAAAAAACTGTCCGGAGCCGATCCCGGAGTTCGTCCGCCTCGCCCCGCTGGACGGCATCCAGTACGTCCATCTCGATTCGATTCCGACGCTGCTGTGGCTCGGCAATTTGGCCTGCCTCGAGTTTCACGCGTCGTTTCACCGGATCGGCTCCACGCTGCCCGCCGAATGGCTGATCGACATCGATCCGTCGCTCAATTACGAGCCGCGCATCATGAAGGCGGTCCACCTGATCGGCGAAGCGCTGGACAAAATGAAAATCCAGGCCGTGCCGAAGACGTCCGGCGCTACCGGCGTACAGCTGTACATTCCGATCGCGAAGCCGTACACGTTCGAGCAGCTGCGCAAAATCGGCCATTTTCTCGGCAAATATTTGACCCAGCAATATCCGAAGCTGTTTACGATCGAGCGGCTCAAAAAAAACCGCGGCGACTTGATCTACGTCGATTACCTGCAGCACTGGTACGGCAAAACGCTGTCCAGCCCGTATACGCCGCGCGCCCGCGAGGCCGCCTCCGTTTCCGCGCCGCTGGAATGGAGCGAGGTCGAGGCCGGCGCCGATCCGCGGGACTTCCACTTGCTGAACATGGAGGAGCGGCTGCGCGCGAAGGGCGATCTGATCGAGCGGACGCCGCCCCAATCGCTCGATCACGTGCTTTCGTTCATCGGCGGCTAACTAGCCGCATTTTTCGTTGTCGCCCGAACATACGTGCGCTATACTGGATCTATAGCCTATTTTCCGATAGGAGGAAGTTCCGATGGCGGACAAGTCCGGCAAAACCCCGATGAACGTGAAGGAGCAGACCGGCGGGTACGAGAGTTTAAACCGAAAGGCCGCCTTTGCCGGAACGGATGTCGCCTCCGTTTCGACAAGGGGCAGCCTTTTTTGCATCCCGACGAACGAACGTCAATCCGCCGTTTTCTTCAAGCTTTCCAATTCCGCCGTCACCCGTTCGATCATGCCGACGAACGAGGACAATTCCGCCGAGCTGCTCGCCTGCTTTTTCGCATGCGCCGCCGTTTGCTCCGACTCGGTCCGGACGCGCTCCAGCTTCGCGCCGATCCCTTTCAGCTTGCCTTCGATTTGCACGAGCGCCTCCTTCGAGCGGGCCGCGAGCTTGCGCACTTCGCCGGCGACGACGTCGAACCCCCGCCCGTGCTCGCCCGCCCGCGCCGCCTCGATCGCCGCGTTCAAGCCGAGCAGATGCGTCTGGTCCGATATTTCCTGCATCAGCTCGCCCATCCGGTTGATTTGCCCGATTTCGGACGTGAGCTCCTTGACGAGCTCGTTCGCGTTTTCCTGCGACTGCGCCGTACGATGCGCCGTTTCCGCGACGGCCTGGCTGCTCTCGCCGAGCTCGACCATCATCGCCGCCAGCTCCTGAACCGCCGTCGTCGCGGTGTTCAAAATATCCTGCTGCTTCTCGACGAGCCGCTCGACCTTCCGCTTCTCGTCGCGCTCGTACGCTTCCAGCACGAGCTGGGAGTCGAGGTTGAACATTTTGGACAGGGCGAAGACGATCCGCTGCCAATCGTCCGGCGTCGCCTGCCGGAAATAATCGGTCGCCAAATTCAAATAAAGCATATAAGTGCCCAGGTACCAGTCCGTCGTCAGCCCGACGCGGGAATGAATTTCGCCGATCTGAATACGTCTCGCGATATAGTCCTCGTCGACGACGCCCGATGCGAGCGACAAAAAGTACCAATGCTGGGTTTGCTTCAGCCGTTCGAGCGTGCTGTGCTTCCGGATCAGGTCCGTCAGCTCGGGCTGCTCCATAATCCGCTCGTACAGCTCGTCGACGAGCCGGCCGACGATTTGCTCGAATTGCGGCTTGCTCGCCTGCAGCAGCTGCAGATCGGCGTCGGTCAGCCCGATATAGTCGATCTGCTTCTTCCTTGCTTCGTTCAATGCGATCATGAGATCCCCCCTGAAGATGTCGCGCGGACTACTGTCATCATTCGACACAAATCCGGATTATCCTTCCAATTTTCCAGGGAAGAACCGACAATAGTTGCATAATCGGCCAAGAAAAAAGTCGGACTTTCCGCCTGGGCCGTTTAAAACAACGGCGCGAGCATCCGTCCGACCGATTCTTTCAGCCGCTGGCATTTGGAGCGCTTTTCGAACTCGGCCTGCTTCATTTCTTCGCTGTCCTGCAAGTCGGCCATAAAGTCGTTCTCCAGTCGCATGATCGTACTTTTGTCGTACAGGACGGCCACAATTTCGAAGTTGCTGAAAAAGCTGCGCATGTCCATGTTCGCCGTGCCGACGGTCGCCAGCAGTCGGTCGACAATGAGCGTCTTCGCGTGCACGAAGCCTTTCCGGTACTGGTAAAATCGCACTCCCGCCTGCATCAGCTCCTGGACGTACGAAAGCGACGCCCAATGGACGATTCGCGAATCCGGCACCCCCGGCAAAAGGATGCGAACGTCGACGCCGCTGACGGCGGCCGTCTTCAGCGCCATGGCGATGCTCGGGTCGGGAATGAAATAAGGCGTCGTCACGTAAATGCGGCTGCGGGCGGCCGCCATCGCGCCGAAAAACACTTCCAGCACGGCGTCCCACGGAGCGTCCGGGCCGCTCGCGATCAGCTGCACCGTCCGGTCTCCGCCGCAATCGTGCACGGGGAAATAGGCCGGATCGACGAGCGTCTTGCCGCTCGCAAACGCCCAGTCGGTCGCGAACGTGTGCTGCAAATAGTAAACGCTGTCCCCTTCGATCCGAATATGCGTATCGCGCCAAAACCCGAGCTTCGGGTCCTCTCCCACATATTCGTCCCCGATATTGATGCCGCCCAAAAAGCCGACCTTGCCGTCGACGACGACGATTTTGCGATGGTTCCGGTAATTGATCCGTTTGTCGAAAAAAGCGATCAGCGGCGGCAGGAAGCTGTGCACCTCGACACCGGCCCGCTTCAATTGCCGGGTGTAGGCGCCGCTCAGCTTGTAGCTGCCGACGCCGTCGAACAGCAGCCGGACGGCGACCCCTTCCGCCGCCTTGCGGATCATCAACTGCTTGAATCGTTCGCCGATCCCGTCGGCCCGGACGATGTAAAACTGGATATGGATAAACCTCTCGGCGTTTTCCATCGCCTGCAATATCGCGTCGTACGAATCATGCGCATTGTTGTAAATGTCCACGCAGTTGCCGGGCATAATCGGCGAGCCCGGAATGTTGCTGAGCAGGCCGAGCAGACGGTGCTCGCCGTAAATGTCGCAGCGGGCGATCGCGTCGCCGGGGTCGGCCTTCTTCGCCTTCATCCGCAGGGCGCGGCGAATTTCGCCGATTACCCGCCGGTCTTTCCGCTTCATTTTTTTGCGCTGCGTATATTCTTTGGCCAAAAAGTAGTACATGACGAAGCCGATGATCGGAAAGATGAACAGGATGGACATCCAGGCAACCGCTTTGGCCGGGTTGCGGAAATCCAAAATCAATATGGTGGCGATCTGAAAAATAAACAGCCCGAGCGCAACTACGAGCCACACCACGAAGGCAGCACCTCCCCGGACGAACGTCTTTCGGCACATCGAGCCGGCCGAACGGCAAGCATGTTCTAGCTTTTGCCGGCCCGCTCCGGGTTATGCGCCCGTCCGGTTCAAGCGGCGTTTCGCTCCGGGCGGCGAGTCCGCCAAACGAACCAGATGGCGGCGATCATGATGATCGTCGCCGTCAGGCTGCCTTCGGCGCCGAACGTGCCGCCCGACCAGATCGGCGATCCGTAGGGCTCGGTGTCCACGGGCGAGACGACTTTCGTACCGGACACCTCGTAGCCGAATACGTTGCCCTGCACGTAGTTCCACGTCCAGTGCAAACCAATCGGCAGCCATAGCGAGCCGGAAGCTTCCCGGCATACGCCGAGCAGCACTCCCGCGACGAAAATATTGATCAGCGGCAGCGGCTGCTCCAAAGCGCCCGGATTGAAGGCATGCAGCAGGGCGAACAGGATCGACGAGCAGGCGATTCCCGCCGCCGCGCCGAACCGATCGCGGATTAACCCCTGAACGTACCCGCGGCTGAACAGCTCCTCGTTCAGCGAGACAAGCGCGAACAGCAGCAAGTAGGCGGCCATATCGCGCCAAACCGCCCCGTCGGCGCGCGCGGCTTCGATCCGGACCGTTCCGAAGGCGAGCATGATAAGAAAGATGGCCGTCATCAGAACGACGCCGATGCCCATGCCGCGAGCGAGATCGGCGACGGCCCCGCGCTTTTTCCAGCCGATCGGCCAGCCCCGCTTCCGCTCGAACAGCGCGTACATGATCGGAACCGCGGCGATGAACCCGACCCCTTGGGCGATCATCGAGCCGAACGTGAACAGCGGGTCGTTCAGCAGCCGGTCCATCGTCATCGCCTCGACGTTCCCGTACCGGACGGCGATCATCGCCGCGACCGGCACCATCGCGACAAGCGTGAGGACGAACGCGAGGACGAACGCCAGTACAAGCTTGCCGGCCGCAGCCGCGATTCGCATGAAATTGTTTATAACGTTCACCGCCTTTACTCTATTCATTTCCATTTTTGCATATGGAAGCAGCGATGAAAACCGTTGAATAATATTTAATTTTGCTGTATATTTATGCAAAATAAGCGGCAAAGGACGATCGCCTTGTACAAACATATCGAAGAAATCGCTTTGAACAGCTGGCCCGCCGAGCATACTTTGCTCATGCGGGGCTGGATCGTCCGCTGCGCGGGCGGCTACACGAAGCGATCGAACTCCGTCAGCCCGCTGTACGATGCGCCGGGGCAAGGACGGCAAACGGACGAACTCATCCATGCTTGCGAGCGGTTTTACGCGGGACGGGGGCTGGATACGATTTTCAAAATAACGCCTTTCGTCCGTCCGACCGACATCGATTCCATCCTGGAACGCCGGGGCTATCGGTACGCGGACGAATCCGAGGTCCGGCTGCTCGACCTGCGGAATGCGCCCGCTCCGCAACGATCCGCCTCCGTTTCGGAGGAGTGGGACGACGCCTGGCACGACGGAATGGCCTCGTGCAACCGGCTTTCGCCCGCCCAAATCGCCGTATCGAGGCGAATGCTCCGCGGGTCGGTCATGAAGCAGGCTTTGTTTACGCTCGTCAGCGGCGGCGTTCCGGTCGCCTACGGGCTTGGAGTCGTTCAGGGCGATTACGTCGGCCTGTACGATATCGTGACGGACGCCTCCTGCCGAAGGCGCGGATTCGGGGAACAGCTCGCGCTGAACATTTTGCAATGGGGGAAACGGAACGGGGCGACCCATTCGTATTTGCAGGTCGTGCGGCAAAACGAAGCGGCGGTCCGGCTGTACGACAAAATCGGCTTCCGTCCCGTCTACCGGTACTGGTACCGGATCAAGGAGCGCATTGGCGAGTAGCGCGGCGCGCTCTCGTCTTCCGCAGGATGCAAAAAAGCGGACATAAAGGAAATCTTGCCGATATTCCCCCTCCTGTCCGCTTTTCGTCACTGCGCCGTTCAGAGCCGGGGATGGCGAAGCGTCGTCCAATCCCGGCCGGAAAGCTGCTGCGTCTCCGAAAACGGGATGTCGACCTCGAACCCGTCCTCCGTTTCGTACCGATTCGTCCGCGGATTGAACACGCTATGGCCGATCGTGCCGCCTTCGATGTCGAAGCGGACGATCCGGATGCGCCCGTCTCCGCCGTTCGGGGCCTCCTGCCAGTTTTGAAACGATTGAAACACGAGGTTGCCCTCGTCCCCGCGGTCGATCCGGTAGCTGACGTGCGCCGGAACTTGATGGCCGGAATAAACGGCGATCAGGTTGCCGTGCTTGCGAAAGCATTTTTGCCACAAATCTTCGCCGTCGTTCGCCCCGTGCGCGCCGGGATACGTCTTCGGATTGTGCGCGTCTCCGGGCTTGCTTCGCTCGCCGTGTATGTACATATGACAGTGCGTGACGACGATCGCCCGGTGATCCGGATATCGCCGCAGGACGTCGTCCGCCCATGCCAAAACTTCGTCCCTCGGCCCGAATTCCAAGGCGAGCACAAGAAAGGGCGTCCCGTCGACGTTCAGACGCGCATACACGTTCTCCGCGCGGTCTTCCTCGAACGACCCGCCGAACCATTCCGCGCCGGCGTACCGATGCGCGCCGAAAAAGCGGTTGAACATCGTCAAGCTTCTGTCGTTCGCCAGCAGGTTGTCGTAGTCATGATTGCCCGGGGCGATCAGCAGCGGAATTCCGCGCCGTTCGATCAGGCCGAGAGCGTTCCGGGCCAGCTCCCATTCCCGCTCCGAGCGGGCGCCGCTGTCGACGACGTCGCCCAGGTGCAGCACGGCGCGAATGCGCAGCGGCCCGGCTTGTTCGGCAATCCAGCGGGTCATCGCGGCGAACGACTCCGGATGATGCTTCGCCATAATCTGGGTATCCGGAATAACGACGAACGAAAACGACACGGTTCATCACCTCGCGATTTATTTCGATCCAACCTGATCGGTTCTTGCATTTCACGTTAAGACTAGCGGCCGCGCGCACCGCTGTCAATCCATTTGCCATTGATTTAAACGGAACCGGTTTTATGCTATAATTTGCCAGGGAACACGCGTTCCTCCGTGCCCGGAATCGCGGGCGGCCGATTCGGTACGGACCGGCTCCGCCGATTTCGGCGCACAAGGCATCGTTCGTATGATATGGTAGACGTATGACGACCCCCATTTCCCAACCGAAGGAGCGTATCCGTTCATGCCATTATCCGACATTCGCCGACTCGCCGCCGAGGTGAAGCAAAACATCGGCAGCGTGATCGTCGGCAAAGAAGACGTTATCGATCATCTGCTGATCGCTTTGATCGCCTCCGGCCACGTTTTGCTGGAAGACGTGCCGGGCACGGGCAAGACGCTGCTGGCCAAAGCGATGGCCAAATCGCTGAGCGTCTCGTGCAAACGCATTCAGTTCACGCCGGACCTGCTCCCCTCCGACCTGAGCGGCATTAACTTTTATAATCAGAAGGAAGGCGAGTTCCAGTTTCGGCCGGGCCCCGTCTTCACGAACATTTTGCTGGCGGACGAAATCAACCGGGCGACGCCGCGGACGCAGTCGAGCCTGCTGGAATGCATGGAAGAACGCCAGGTGAGCATCGACGGCGAAACGCGGCCGCTCGCCCGGCCGTTCATGGTCATCGCCACGCAAAACCCGGTCGAAAACCAGGGCACGTTTCCGCTGCCGGAGGCGCAGCTGGACCGTTTCCTGCTGAAGGTACGCATGGGCTATCCGTCGCGCGAGGACGGCGTGAACATTTTGAAACGGTTCAAGCAGGACAATCCGCTGTACCGGTTGGAGAGCGTCGCCGGCGCGGACGAACTGATCGCCGCGCAAAACGAATACTCGCACGTAGCCGTGCACGACGAGCTGCTCGACTATATCGTCCGGCTCGTCGAGAAATCGCGCAGCCACGCCGACGTCGCGCTCGGGGTCAGTCCGCGCGGCAGCCAGTCGCTGCTCAAAGCGGTGCAGGTGCGCGCCATTTTGCAGGGACGCGATTACGTCCTGCCCGACGACATCAAGGCGATGGCGAAGCCGGTGCTCGCCCACCGGCTGCTGCTGAAGCACGCGACCCGGCTGAAGGACAACGCCGCGGAGTCGGTCGTCGAGCAGCTGCTGCACGAGGTGCCGGTGCCGACGGAAGCCGTCGCCCGGCAAGGGTAGCCGCCATGAGCGTGCATTGGCTGCTGTTCGTGACGGCGATCGTGCTGTACGCCCAAGGCAAGCTGTACCAGTGGACGGCGCTGCGGGGCGTGACCTATAAACGGCAATTCGACGTGCGTTCCTGCTTTCAAGGCGAGGAAGTCCAGCTGATCGAGGTGATTTCGAACCGCAAGCTGCTGCCGCTGCCGTGGCTCCGGCTCGAATCGCTCATGCAATCGGGCCTGCGGTTCGGCAGCCAGTCGAACTTGGACATATCCAGCGGCGAGCTGTTCCAAAACCATCGAAGCTTGTTCAGCCTGATGCCGTACACACAAATTACGCGCAGACACCGGGTTCGCTGTCTGAAACGGGGCTGCTACGACCTACAGTCGGCCACGATGACGTGCGGCGATCCGCTCGGCCTGTTCGTCACGTTCCGGACGCTGCAGTTCGACCGGCAGACGCGGCTGCTCGTCTACCCCGAGCGCATCCCGCTCGGCGACATTCCTCTGCCGTCTCACAGCTGGCAGGGCGACGTGACGGTGAAGCGCTGGATCCTGGACGATCCGTTCCGCATCGCCGGGGTACGGGAGTACCGGTACGGCGATACGATGAATACGATCAATTGGAGCGCCACCGCCAGGAGCGGCTCGCTGCAGGTGCACCGGCGCGATTTTACGGCCGACCATCGGATCATGATCATGCTCAATTTCGAAATTACCGAAACGATGTGGGGCGCCGTAACGATTCCCGAGCGGATCGAGAAAGGGATCGCCTACGCGGCGGCCATCGCCGACTGGTGTTTGTCGCAAGGCATCGACACCGGCTTCGCCTGCAACGGCCCCGTCGTCGATCGGCCGAAGCAGTCGGTCCGCATCGCCCCTTCCGGCGGGGACGCCCATCTGCTCGACCTGTACGAAACGATGGCGATGCTGCTGATCGAACGAAGCGAAGACTTCGCCGAATTTCTCGAATACGAGCTGCTGCAAAATACGACGAACACCGATTTCCTCGTTCTGACGTCGTTTGTGAGCGAGAAAATGGAACGCCAGTTCGAGCGGCTGCGGCGAAACGGCAATGCGGTGCAGGTCATCCCGCTGACCGACGCCCCGCTCCCGTCTTACGGCCCGGACGATGCGGCGTCCGCGGAAAGCGGCGAACCGGGCGACGCCGGAGCGGCCGAACCGAAAGGAGCGTGACGTCCGGATGATCCACGCGAAACGGATCGTGCTCGCCTGGCTCCAGAGCTTGACGGAGCTGCTGCTTTATTTTCCGATGCTCGTCGCCGTGCATGTCGTCGTGCCGCACATGATTCCGGCGTTTCCGCTGTGGCTCGCCGCCATGTCCGGCTTCTACACGCTCGGCTATGCGTTCCATTACGCCTTCCCGTCGGTATGGCGGTGGGCCGCGCTGCTCCTTCCCGTCGCCGCCGCCGGCTGGGCCGCTTGGTCCGTCTCCGGCCGCACTTCGTTCGTCATTGCGGCCAATTTCGTCCTGTGGCTGTTCGCCTGGGTTCGCGGCCGGCAAAACCGGCTGTGGGGCTGGGACAGCTCGTTTCCGAGCGGCCTTCTGTGGATCGGCCTGATCGGCTATTTCGCCGCTTCGTTCCTGTATCCGCGCATTCACGCGACGATGCCTTACGCCCCGTGGGTGACCGGCTTCGGCGTCGCGGCGCTCGCCTTGACGCTGTACCGGACGAACGCATTGACGCTGAAGACGGAGTCGCTCGACGCGGACGAAGCGAAGCGGCCGCAAGTGAGCCGGGAAACGAAATGGCGCAACCGCACCCTTGTCGTGGCGATGTTCGCCTTGATCGTGCTCATCGCGGCGCTTCCGGCGATCGCCGGAGCCGTCCGGCAAGCCGTCGACTTTTTGGTGCTCGGCGCGATCAAGCTGTTCCTGAAGCTGATGGGCGGGGCCGACAGCGGGCCCATCGAACGGCCGCCCCAGGAGCCGGCGCCGCTCGAGCCCGAGCTTGCGCCGCCTTCGGAGGCCGACGCCTTCATCGATAAGCTGTTTTATTTCATAGGCGTCCTGCTCGTGCTTGCTTTGGCGGCGTGGCTTTTGTACCATGTAAGCAAGTATGCGGGGAAATGGTTCAGGCAGTTTCTCGATTGGTACGGGGAGCGGATCGAAGGACCGCAAGCGGGATACGTGGACGAGAAGGAATCGCTTCTCGGCGGCAAAGAATGGACGCGCCAGCGCACCCGCGAGTGGAAGGAACGATGGTCGGGCTTGTTTCGCAAAGAGCCCGGCTGGGACGACCTGCCCGACAACCGGGAACGGGTCCGCCGCGCCTACCGCCTCCTGCTGCTCAGGCGAATGGCCGCCGGCTACAAGCACGAGGAGTCGCGCACCCCTCGCGAAACAAGCCGGGAAATGAACCGGCGCGCCCCGCTCGGCAAGGAGGAGTCGGCGGTCATTCCGCTGTACGAGGAAGCCCGTTACGGCGGCAGGGCGATCACCGACGAAGAGGCGGCCGCGATTAAACGTCTATTCGACGGCAAATGATCGTTCGATAGCAGCCGGAAGCGGACGAGAAGCGCGGAAACGACGCCGAGGGCGGCTCATCGGCCGCGGCTCGACCGAAGCCTTGACGACAACACGATACAAACTGGGAGGATCGCGATGGAACTGACTGCGGCCTACGAGACGTACCGGCGGCTCCTGTTCTCGATCGCCTATCGGCTGCTCGGCCGGGTCGCGGAAGCGGAGGACGTCGTGCAGGACGTATTCGTCTCGCTTCAGGCGGCCGACCGGGAGAAGATTGACGATATGAAGGCGTTTCTGAGCCGCGCGGTGACGAACCGGTGCTTGAACATATTGAAGTCGGCCCGAAGCAAACGGGAAGTATATCCGGGTCCGTGGCTGCCCGAGCCGCTGTATGCCGTCTCCGAAGGCGACGAGCCGTCGCGGCGGCTGGAGCTCGGAGACGAGATCCGCTACGCGTATCTTGTCATGCTGGACCGGCTGTCCCCGCTGGAACGCGTCGTTTACGTGCTCAGGGAGGCGTACGCCTTCGAATACGAGGAAATTGCCGGAATGATCGGCAAGACGCCGGACAATTGCCGCAAAATGCTCAGCCGCGCGCGCGCCAAGCTGGGGCCGGACGCCGTCGCCGCCGCGCCGGACGAAAAGCGGCGGACCGCCGCCGAGCAATTTATCGAAGCGCTGCGGCGCGGCGATATCCCGGGCGCCGTCGGCCTTCTGTCCGATCAAGTCGTCATCGTCACGGACGGCGGCGGCAAAGTCCGGGCGGCGATGCAGCCGATCGCCGGGATCGCGCGGGTCGACGCTTTCCTCGCCGGCATTGCGGCCAAGCGGGTGTTTGCGCTCGGCGTCGCCCCCGCCTCGGTCAACGGCGAGACGGGCATGCTGGTGAAGCGCGAAGGGCTGCCGGCCGCCGTATGGACGTTCGAGCTCGATCCCGCTTCGGGGCGAATCGCGCGCATTTACGCGGTGTACAACCCGGATAAGCTGCACGGCGAATAAAGCGGCGGCGTGAAGCCTTTGACAACCGAACGAAAATAGCGGACGCCGGCGTCCGCTATTTGTGCTTGTTTCGTCGTCCGCGCCGGTGTTCGGCCTCCCCCGTCGGCAGGCTGATACGATTCTTATTTACTGGCCGTCGCGTACTTACCGAGAACGGACTCTTTTTCAAACCGACACGCACGGATCCCGGGGAGGGAACGGGGATCAGGTCCGGCGCTGCCGGTGAACCGCGTTGTCTTATTCGATTTCGGCATCACGACACGACTCCAAAGGCGGGCCGTCAACGTTCAACGTTTCGCCTTAACCCCCATCCCTCCAATCTTCCCCGCGAGCCCGTTTCGACTCCCCTTCGCTTCTTCCGGTTATAGGCTTACGGCTAACGAATCGAACGATCGTTATCGGGGCTACATACGGAGGTTTGAAATTGTAACGAATTCTAATAACGTTATTACCCGCGAATCGGATCGTTTTCTTGCCGTTTCGGCTCGATCACGATATACGGATTCGTAAGCCTCGAAGCACGATCGTTTTTCCGCCGATAAGCATACTACGATTCGTTCCATCGGCCGACACGGATCCCGGCTGCCGGGCAATCCCTAAATTCCCAGGAAAGTACCGTGCGGGGACGCGCTCGCTCTCCTTGGGCATACTGCCGCATGGATCGGCGGCCGGTGCGGCGGGCGGTCGTCCGCAGCCGTTGTTGGCGACTGCCGCGGCGGCGGCGCCATTTCCGGCGCCTCCGTAATCCGCAGCCCCGGATAACTTCCTTCATTACGAAAAGCCCTTCTTCGGCGCAACCAACCAGCGGTCCTTCGGGACGCTTGTTTCGCCTAACTGTTCTTCGGGTTAAATCGTTTCGAATCAAATGTCACAAAATGATCCTGTCGATTGTCTTATGGGCGAACGAACAAAATAACCCCGAACGGGACAGGAGGATCCATACGATGCAAACCCGTTTTCTCATGCACAAAGTCAATCCGGCCGCTTACGAAGCCATGCTCGGCCTCGAAACATACGTCGAGGGCACAAGCATCCCGAAAAAGCTGAGGGAGCTGATCAAAATTCGCGCCTCGCAAATCAACGCGTGCGCCTTCTGCATCGACATGCATACGAGAGACGCCCGCAAGCTGGGCGAGACGGAGCAGCGCATTTACGCGCTGAACGCGTGGCGGGAAACGCCTTTCTTCACCCCCGAGGAGCGGGCCGTCCTTGCGCTCACGGAAGCGGTCACGCTGCTTGCGGATACCCACGTGCCGGACGACGTATACGACGAAGTCCGCCGCTATTTCGACGAGCTGCAAACGGCGGAAATCATCATGCAGATCGTGACGATCAACGCCTGGAACCGGATCGGCGTATCGACGCGCCTGATGCCCTCCAAAGTCGACTAAGGCCGGACAAAAAAGAGACTTCTTCCCGACCAATCGGAGAAAGAAGTCTCTTTCGTTTGCCGTCTAGCCGTTAACCGCTTCGCCGAACAGGCCGAGCCCGAAGCCGAGCAATCGCTCCCGCACGAGCACGACGTCGCCGATGACGATCAGCGCCGGATTCGCCAGCCGCATCTCCTCCGCCAGTCTGCATATTCGCGCCAGCGTCCCGGTAACGACGCGCTGCTCGGGCGTCGCCGCGCGTTCGACGAGCGCGACCGGCGTCGAGCCGGGCTTGCCGTGCTTCAGCAGCTCCTCCCGAATGTGAGCGAGCTGGCCGACCCCCATATAAATCGCGATCGTGTCGACGCCGCGCGCCAGCATATCCCAGCGGACGGGGGCGTCGCTCCCCTCGCTGCAGCGGCTGCCTGTGACGACGGCAAGCGAGGCGCTCACGCCGCGATGCGTCAGCGGAATGCCGGCGGATGCGGCGGCGGCGATCGCCGACGTGACCCCGGGAACGATTTCGTACGGGATGCGATGCTCGGCGAGCGCCAGCGCTTCTTCTCCGCCCCGACCGAATACGAGCGGATCGCCGCCCTTCAGGCGCACGACCGCTTTGCCGCTCCGCGCGTACGCGACGAGCGTCTCGTTGATGCGCTCCTGGCTCATCGCGTGGCGCCCCGGCGATTTGCCGCAGTATAGGCGAACGGCCCCTTCCTTCGCATAGTCGAGCAGCTCTTCGCCGACGAGCCGGTCGTACAAAATGACGTCCGCCTCCCGAATGCGCTTCAGCGCCTTGAGCGTTATCAGCTCGGGATCGCCCGGACCCGCGCCGACGATCGATACGGTGCCCGGCCTCATGCGCTTTTCCCCGCCGGAGCTGCGGGAGCGGCATCCGCGTTCGCCGCCGGCTTTCGCTCTTCGGACGGCTTGATGCCTCTCTGCGCCACGTAGAACAGCAATCCGGTAAACAGCACCCCGCCGACGAAATTGCCGGCCAATACGGGCAGCTGATTCCACAGCCACCAATCCTGAAACGATACGTTCGCGCCCAGCATCATGCCGGCCGGGATGACGAACATATTGACGACGGCGTGCTCGAAGCCCTGCGCGAAAAACGTCATGATCGGCAGCCACATCGCGATCATTTTGCCTGTCGCGGAGGCGGACGTGAGCGCCATCACCGCGCCGAGCGTCACCATCCAGTTGCACAGCGCCGCCTTGATCGCGACGAGCAGCATGCCCTCCCCGCCCATCTGCTTGTAGGCGACCGTTTTCGCCTCGCTCGTCTGGATGAGCGTCTGGACGAGCGGACTCGACGTATCCGTCCCCATCTTCGTCGCAATCAGCGCGTATAGCGCCGCGTACAAAGCGCAGCCGAGCAGGTGGCCGACCATGACCCAAGCGTAATTGGCGGCCATCTTGGCCAGCGTCGTCTTTTTCTCCAAAACGGCGAGCGGGATGAGCGCGAAGCTGCCGGTGACGAGCTCGAGGCCGAGCAGGACGATCATGACGAAGCCGGCCGGAAACACGAGCGCCCCCGCGATGCCGAGCTTCGTTTGCGCCGCAGCGGTATAAGCGAGCGTCGTGGCGCAGGCGAGAATCGCCCCGGCCATCGCGCCGCGCAATATCATTTGCGATACGCTCAGCCTCGCCTTCGCCGCTCCCGTTTCAATCATCGCCTCCAGCACGGCGGCCGGTTTGACATAGCTCATACGGATACTTCCTCCTCCGGCATGATGTAAACGGAGCCGCTTTGCGGGTCGATTTCGACCGGATACGTCGTCACGCAGCCTTCGTCCGGCTCCAGGACGCGGCCGCTCGCCAGATCGATTTTCCAATCGTGAAGCGGACAGTGGACGGTCGTGCCGCACACCATCCCTTCCGACAGCTGTCCTCCCTTATGCGGACACCGGTTCTCGACGGCCAGCACCTGGCCGTCCGACAGCCGGAATACGGCGATTTCCGTTTCGCCGAGACGAATTTTGCGCGAGCCTTTCGCATCGATGTCCGCCAAGTTCCCTACCAGCCATTTTGTCATCGTCCATCGCCCTCCTTGACGTTAAACGTACTTCAGCTCGGATATCGGTTCGAAATTTTTGCGAAGCTCGTCTTTGCCGATAATTTCTTTCCACGGATCGGTCGTCAGGGCGAGCGTCGTTTCGATGCGCTCCAGCAGCGCCAAACGGTCCTCCCGTTTCTCCAACGCTTTTTTGACCGTCTCCAGGCCGATCCGCTCGATCCAGACCGACGTCCGCTCGTTCCATTGGGCGTTTTCCCGGTAATATTGCAAGTACGCCCCGGTCCATTCGATCACTTCGTCCTCCGTCTTGACCGTGCAGAGCAGATCGCTCGCCCGCACGTGGACGCCCCCGTTTCCGCCGACGTACAGCTCCCATCCGCCGTCGATCGCCACCACGCCGAAATCTTTGATCGTCGCCTCGGCGCAGTTGCGGGGACAGCCCGAGACGGCGAGCTTCACCTTTGCCGGCGTGTTCAGCCGCTCGAACTTTTTCTCCATGCGGATGCCCATGGCGATCGAGTCCTGGGTGCCGAACCGGCAAAACGTCGAGCCGACGCACGTCTTGACCGTACGCAGCGCCTTGCCGTACGCATACCCCGAAGGCATGTCCAGCTCCTTCCACATGTTCGGCAAATCTTCTTTTTTCACGCCGAGCAGGTCGATCCGTTGGCCGCCCGTAATTTTGACCATCGGAACGTCGAACTTTTCGGCCACCTCGGCGATTTTTTTCAATTCCGCCGGAGAGGTGACCCCGCCGTAAATGCGCGGCACGACCGAATACGTCCCGTCCTTCTGGATGTTCGCGTGATACCGCTCGTTCGTGAACCGGGACTCTTTCTCGTCCGCGTATTCAGCCGGCCACAGCATCCCCAAGTAATAGTTGAGCGCCGGACGGCATTTCGAGCAGCCTTCCTCTTTGCGCCACTGGAGCACGTGCATCGTTTCTTTGATGCTTTTCAGCCCCATGCGGGCGATTTGCTCCACGATTTCGTCGCGGCCAAGCGGCGTGCAGCCGCAAATGCCTTCCTTGACCGGCTCCCCGGCCGACTCGCCCGCGTAGATGCCGATGAGCCCTTCCACCAGCGGCTTGCAGCCGCCGCACGAGCCGGACGCCTTCGTGCAAGCCCGGACCGCGCCGACGGTCGTGCAGCCTTTCGACCGGATCGCCTCGGCGATCGTTCCTTTGGAGACGCCGTTGCAGCCGCAAACGATCTCGTCGTCCGCCATCGCTTCGAGCCGGCTTGCCGCCGAAGCGCCGGAGCCGGAGCCGGAACCGCCGGGGACGAGACCGAGCAGCTCTTTCTCCTTGCCCGCCACCGACTCCCCGCTGCGGATGAGCGAAAACAGTCTCGCCCCTTCGCTCGTATCGCCGAACAGGACGGCGCCGACCAGCTTGTCGTCCTTGAGAACGATTTTTTTGTAAATGCCGTCCACCTCGTCCTGGTAGCGGAGCGTGCGGGTTCCCGGAGGTCCGTCATACTGCCCTCCCGAAAATACGTCGACCCCGGATACTTTCAGCTTCGTGGACGTGACCGAGCCGGCGTAGCCCGACGTCTCGACCCCGGCGAGCCGCTTGGCGAGCACGGCTCCCTGCTCGTACAGCGGCGCCACCAGCCCGTAGGCGATTCCCCGGTGCTCGGCGCACTCGCCGACGGCGTAAACGCCCGCGACGGACGTTTGCAAAAAATCGTCCACGACGATGCCGCGATTCACCGCGATGCCGGACGCCCGGGCCAGCTCGACGTTCGGCTTGATGCCGACCGCCATGACGACCAGATCGGCTTCGACCTCGCTGCCGTCCGCGAACCGCAGCCCCGTCACCCGCTTTTTGCCCAAAATCGATTCCGTCTGCCGGCGCAGCAAAAACGTCATCCCTTGCGCTTCCAGCTCGTGCCGCAGCATGTTCGACGCCGTCTCGTCGAGCTGCCGTTCCATCAAGTAATGATGGATATGGACGACCGAAACGTCCATGCCGAGGTGAAGCAGCCCTCGCGCCGCCTCCAGGCCGAGAAGCCCGCCGCCGATGACGGCCGCTTTTTTGTACGTTTTGGACGCCTCCAGCATCGCCTCGCAATCTTTGATGTCCCGGAACGCGATGACCCCTTGTTTGTCCGCGCCCGGAAGCGGCAGCATGAACGGGTTCGAGCCGGTCGCCAGAACGAGCGCGTCGTAGTCGGCATGGACGCCTTGATCGGAATAAACGATCCGGCGGTCGGTATCGATCCGCGTTACGGTATGTCCGGCGAACAGGCGGATGCCGTTGTCTTTGTACCAGTCCCAGTCGTTGATCACGATTTCGCTCATATTCGCCCCGCCCGCCAGCACGGACGACAGCATGATCCGGTTATAGTTCGGATGCGGCTCCGCTCCGAATATCGTAATATCGTACGCGTCCGGGGCCAATTTCAGCAAATGCTCGATTGCGCGTACCCCCGCCATGCCGTTGCCGATCAGCACCAATTTGCGTTTTGCCGTCATGGTTTCTCTCCTTCCGTCACTTCCCGGCGAACAAGAAAAGCCCGCCTCGCCGGACGGGAACATGCATGATGTCCCGTACGAGCGAAGGCAGGCTTCGTTGCCGCTTCTTCCGAACACGTCGTTGTATTCGGCCAGGTTGAAGTTGATACTTATACGATACACGATCGCCTCAACGCATGTCAATATACATGACGCAAATAATCATATTTTTCTTGATATCGACAAAACCCCCTTGTATATGTTATAAAAAGTTACATCATCAACTCCACTCCACTCAATCCGTCCACCTCGCCGATGGTTGTCATTTTATTCGTTTGCCGGAAGGGAGCGTCTGCTTCATGCGTTCTTTGTTGGTTATCTATAACCAAGCGACGGGGCCGAAAGCGTCGACAGCCGCTGCATCAAAGACGCCGCTTCCCGAAACCGTCCTGCGAGCGTGCGGCTATTCCGTCGCCCAAGCCCACAACCGCGTCCAGGCGAAGACGCTCATCGGGGACGCCGAGGCCTCCGTCCTTCATGTGCCGCTTTCCGATATCCGGGAATGGGGAACGGCGCTGCTGCAGTGGAAGGCCGTCCCGCTTCTGTGGTGGTGCAGCGACGAAACCGCCGCGGAATCGCTCGAAGCTTGCGAGGACAACGTGATGGTCGACGGCATTTTGACCCCCTCGATGAAAGCGCAGGAGGTCCATTGGGCGCTCCATTTCGGAGCGAAGCAATGCTTCGAGCGCCAGCAATGGCTGGACGAGCGCAAGCAGCTGCTTTCCCGCATCGAGGAGCGGAAATGGATCGATATGGCCAAAGGCATTTTGTGCGAAATCAAAAACATTTCGGAGGCGGAGGCGTACGACCTGCTGCGCAAGCAGGCGATGAACGAGCGCAAGCGGCTGGTCGACGTCGCCACGTCGATCGTAAACGTATATCAGCTGCTGCAGGAGCAGAAGCAACGGAAAGGGGCGAAACGGCCATGATCAAGCTGCTGAAGGAAATCGCGCGGGGCAAAAGAGGCGCGCGGGACTTGTCCTGCGAAGAGTCGCTCGAAGCCGCCGAAGCGATCTTGACGCTGCGGGCCACGCCGGCCCAAATCGGCGCTTTTCTTATCGCCGAGCGCGTCAAGATGGAAAGCGTGGAGGAGCTCGAGGCGTTCGTCGCCGTTTGCCGCAAATACGCGGACCGCGTTCCCGTCCGGGACGGAATCGACTGCGCCGGCCCCTATGACGGCCGCAAATCGTCGTTCATGGCGACGTTCGCCACCGCCTTTTTGCTCGCCTCCGCCGGATTGCCGGCGACGCTGCACGGCACCGCCTCCCTCCCTCCCAAATGGGGGGTGACGCTGCACGACCTGCTGCGCCGAATCGGCATCGACGGCGATGCCGTCCCCCGGGAGAAGGCGCTCCGGGTTGCGGAAGAAACGGGCGTGCTGTACGTGCCGGCCGAGCGTTGGTGTCCGCCGCTCGGGCGGCTGCGACCGATCCGGGAGGAGCTCGGCATGCGGACCGTGCTCAATACGGCGGAAAAGCTGGTCGGCTACACGCATTCGCCGTATCTCGTCTACGGCGTCTACCACAATACGGTGTTCGACCGGATGGCCCGGCTGCTGCTGAGGCTCGACTACGAGAAAGCGCTCATCGTGCAAGGTCCGGAAGGATCGGAAGATTTGTTCATCGACCGGCCTACGCGGACGTACCGGGTCGAAAACGGCGAATTCCGGCTCGAGGCGATCGATCCGGAGACGCTCGGCCTCGATACGCCGGTGCCGGAGGCGGACTGGACGGCGGACGAACAGCTGCGCGCGACGGAAGCCGTTTTGCAGGGGGACGCGCATCCGGCCTTTTACAACCAGGTGCTGCTGAACGGCGCCGTGCGGCTCCATCTGGCCGATCGGGCGAAGTCCGTCGAGGAAGGGGTGTACGCGTGCAAGGCGCTGCTCGACGGCGGCGACGCGTGGGCCGTCTATGCGAAATGGCGCGACGCGCTCCGGGGCGGGGAACCGGCCGATCCGGCCGCCCGCGCCGCCCGCGCCTGACGCCAAGCGAAGCAAAAAGCCCGCCGCGCTTGTCGCAAGCGTGGCGGGCCGCGCGGCCGCGACGGATCGCAGGCCGCTTATTTGCTTTGGCTGTAGCGGTCGTATGCCGCTTTGTACGTTTTCATATATTGGTCGACGCCCATGTTTTTCACCGTAGTCACATATTTGTCCCACTCGTCGAACGAAGCGGCGCCGGTAATGAATTTCGATTCCATCTCGCCGATATACGTCTGGATGTCCGCGCCTTTCGTCGTCATGTATTCCGTCTCGGCGTCGGTGAAGTTGAAGTTGTACCACAGTTCCTTCAGCGCGTACGGCTGCGCCTTCTTGCCCGCTTCGACCGATTCCGGCAGCGTCTCCGAGCCTTTGAAATATTTTTCCTGCACGTAGCCCGGATAGCTGCCGCCCATCCACGTCACGTATTTCGTCAGCGCCTGGTCCATCGTCAAGCCGTTCGGATTTTTCTTGATCTCGTCGACGTACTCGAGCTTGCCGTCCGCCGTCTTCGTATAGCTCGTCCCTTCCACGCCCATGAAATAAAATTGCGCGCCTTCGTCGCTGTAGAAGTAATCCATCCAGCGCACCGTCGCCTCGATGTTTTTGTTTTTGTTCGTAATGACGAACGCGCCCGGCCACACCATCGGCACTTTGATGTGGGTATACATTTGGTCGCCGTTCGGCCCCTTCAAGGCGCCGAGCCCGAAATAGCCTTCGCCGTTGAACTGCGTTTTCGGATTCGGATTGATCGTCGAGCCGAGCACGTTTTTCGCGCCTTTGGCGTACAGCTGGTTGCCGCTTTGGGTGAAAATGTCTTTGTCGATCAAGCCTTCCGCATACAGCTTGTTCACGTACTGCAGCACTTCCTTGTAGTTCGAGGTCAGCCGGAAAAAGCGCAGCTCGTTCGTTTTCGGATCGACGTCGACGAACTTGTGGCCGAGTCCGCGGTTTCCGACGCCCCAGGCGCCTTTGATCTGATCGATCAGCGGTCCGATGCCGGTGCCGCTGTACGGAATTTCGTCGGCTTGGCCGTTGCCGTTCAGGTCGGTCTTTTTGACGGCTTTCAAATAGTTGTACAGGTCCTCGGTCGTTTGCGGCTCCTTCATGCCCAGCTTGTCCAGCCACTCCTGCTTCACCCACAGCGGCGTTCCGATCAGCATCGGCAAAAATTCCGGGCTGTAAAACGACGGGAACGAATAAATGTTGCCGTCCGGCATCGTCAGCGCCTTGCGCAGGTCCGGGTATTTGTCCATCAGCTTTTTCAGGTTTGGCGCGTACTTGTCGATATAATCGTTCAACTTGACGAAGACGCCTTGGCCGCCGTATTTCATCAAGTCGGACGCCGGTACGCGGGCGGAATAAAACGCGTCCGGATAGTCGCCGTTTGCGAGCGCCAAATTGCGCTTTTCCGTCAAGCTGGCGAACGGGACGAATTGAAAGTTGACCTTGACGTTGGAACGTTTGGCGTATTCGCTCCAGACGAGCCGCTCCTCGAAGCTGTTGCTGCCGTTCGTATCGGCCAGACCGGTAAAAAACGTAAGCTCGATCGGCTGCTTCACGATCGGCATGCCCGCCGTATTGACGTTCGAGCCGGCGTCTTTGCCTCCGGCCGCCTGACCCGCTCCCCCGTCCGCTTCCTTCGTTGCGCCGCAGCCCGCCGCGAACCCGGCCGCCAGCACCGACGTCAGCGCGACCGCCGCTAGTTTCGTCCATTTCATGTGTGTAACTCCTCCCCGAATCTGATGTTGTCTTTGTATATGCCAAAGGGGACATTTCCCTCTTAAGCCTTTTTTACTTCCTACCCCTTGATCGATCCGACCATGATCCCTTTGACGAAATATTTTTGCAGAAACGGATACAGCAGCAGAATCGGCAGGTTGGCGACGACGACGACGGCGTATTTGACCGCTTCCTGATCCATGAGCGTTTTGGCGTGCGAGCTGTCGCCGACGTTGACCATATGCTCCATCTCGCCCTGGACGAGAATTTCCCGCAAAATGAGCTGCAGCGGATATTTCGCCCGATCGGTCAAATAAATGAGCGCGTTGAAATAGGCGTTCCAGTGGCCGACCGCGTAAAACAGCACCATGACCGCGAGGATCGGCAACGACAGCGGCAGCACGATGCGCCACAGCGTTTTCCAGTCGGAGCAGCCGTCGATCGCCGCCGCTTCCTGAATTTCGCCGGGAATGCTCGTTTGGAAAAACGTCCGCATGATGACGATATTCCAGACCGACACAGCGCTCGGGATGACGAGCGCCCACATCGAATTGAGCATGCCGAGCTGCTTGACGAGCATGTAGGACGGCACGAGGCCGCCGCTGAAAAACATCGTGAACACCATAATCGCCATGAACAGATTGCGGCCGTAAAAGCTTTTTTGCGACAGCGGATACGCCGCCATCACCGTCATGGCCAGATTGATCGCCGTGCCGACGACCGTGTACACGATCGTGTTCCAATAGCTGTTCAGCAAATCTTTATTTTCCAGCACCTTCTCGTACCCGACGAGGCTGAGCCGCTTCGGCCACAGCCACATTTCGCCGGCCAGCACCGCTGCCGGATCGCTGATCGATGCGCTCAGCACGAATACGAGCGGGTACAGCACGAGTACGGCGACTACGGCAAGCAGCGCGTAAACGACCGCCTCGAACCATTTGTCCCCCAAGCTGCGGGTTTCCACTTCGGGCTCTCCCCCTTCCCTACCACAAACTGGATTGATTGACCGCTTTGGCGATCCGGTTGACCGTCAGCAGCAGAACGAAGTTGACGACCGAGTTGAACAGGCCGACGGCGGACGCGAAGCTGTACTGCGCGCCAAGCAAGCCGCTCCGGTAGACGTAGGTGGAGATGACGTCCGAGCTTTCGGTATTGAGCGAATTTTGCATCAAAAACACTTTCTCGAAGCCGACCCCCATCAAGCTGCCGATGTTCAGGATGAGCAAAATGACGACCGTCGGCATAATGCCCGGCAAATTGATGTGCCAAATGCGCTGCAGCCGGCTCGCTCCGTCCACCCGCGCCGCTTCGTGCAGCCCGGGATCGATGCCCGCGAGCGCCGCCAAATAAATGATCGAGCTCCAGCCCATCTGCTGCCAAACGCCGGACAGAACGTACACCGTCTTGAACCATTCCGGCTTCGTCATGAAAAAGATCGGCTCGCCGCCGAACGCCTTGATGATCGTATTCACGATGCCGCTGGTCGGGGACAAAAACATGATGACGATGCCGACGAGCACGACGGTCGACAAAAAGTGCGGCGCGTAGGTAACGGTCTGGATAAACTTTTTGTACCCTTTGTGCCGCACCTCGTTGATCATCAGCGCGAGAACGATCGGGATCGGGAAACCGACGGCCAGCTCGTACAAGCTGATGCCTAGCGTATTTTTGAGCAGCCGCCAAAAAAAATAGCTGTCGAAAAAGCGGTCAAAATGCTTCAGACCGACCCACGGGCTGCCCCAAATGCCTTTCGTGGCGATAAAATCTTTGAAGGCGATTTGCACGCCGTACATCGGCATGTAGTGAAAGACGATAAAATATACGAGCACCGGCGCCATCAGCGCATACAGCTGCCAATGCCGGCGGATCGCCCGGATCGCCCTTCCGCGCCGTTTCGGCCGGACCGCCGACGCGGCCGGCGCCCGGACTTGTACATGTTCCAATTCGCGCTTCCCCCTTGCTTTCGTGGTTCAATGCGCCCGGACAACATAAAAAGAGACCGGGAATCGCCAAAAGCAAACAAACCGTTCTCCGTTTCGGAAATCGCTCCGTTTCACTTCCGGGTTTTCTCTTCGGTCTCCACCCAATCGTATCGTATGCAGTTGGAAATGCCGCATCGGGCTTGTCCGTCTTGCGGGACGGTCTTGGCGCCGGGGCGCTTTCAAGCTCTTCGTGCTGATAAGTCTTCGGTGCGGGCGAGTTGTCCGAAAGCGTACTTATAGCTTATCTTCGATTCGTCAACGGAATATTATCGTCACGTTAAGAAATGGTAAAGAGCTTGTCCGGGGCAAACGCATGAGCCCGAATACCGTTGCTTGTCGAGGCTGTTTACGTTCGAGAGGAGGCGGACGTCCGGATCCGCCTTCGCAACCGCTCGCATCGATCTCGATGATCCCGATCCAAAAGGGGGACAGCAAGGTTTACCGGTAAAACCTCCCTTTAAATCCATCGATTTCACGCTGCTGGACAAAGTAGCAGGAAATCCTCCCGGTAACTTCGCCAGAATCGCGTTTTTTTGCCGTTGCGGCTCAGATTTAAAGGGATCTTTTCCCGTTAACACGAACTGACCGCCTATTCGGGAACGAATTTGCGGTAGAAAATCCGGTTACATTCGAGCTGTGGGACAGGTTGGAGAGGAGGCGGACGCGGAAACGAAGAGTGGCGAACGATGCGCCATTTTGATGCGATTTCTTGGGGGGGGCTTTCAGGGATGCCTCTCAGCCGCGCTTGAAATCGGGTATCATCATGTATTCCGATACGGCAAAAACCCGGAAGCTTACCGCCTCCGGGCCGATTCGGTCCGCCTCAATCGGGCGGCCGTCCTGTGCTGTATATGCGCGGAACGCGCGATCCGAACGAGGCGAGCACCTCCTGCGGAATCGTCCCGATCCAATCCGCCATGCGTTTGACCGGTATCGACCGCCCGCCGTTTTCGCCAAGCAGCGTTACGCGGGTTCCGGCCGGGACAAACGACGGCAGCCGGATCATGCATTGGTTCATGCAGACGCTGCCGACGATAACCCCCCATTGTCCTTCGACAAGCACGGGCATTCCGGTGCAGCGCCGGGACAAGCCGTCCGCATAGCCGATCGGCAGCGTGGCGATCCATTCGTCCTCCGCCGCCGTATACGCCCGGCCGTAGCCGACGCTTTCCCCTTTCCCGACGCGCTTCACCTGGACGATGCGCGCATGAAGCGAGAACGTCTGCGCCAGCGGAAGCTCGATGCCGCCCGCCGTCTCGTCATCGACCGGCAAAATCCCGAACAGCGACGCGCCTACCCGCACCATGTCCAGGGCGAGCTCCGGAAACCGGAGCGCCGCCGCGCTGCCGGCGCAGTGGACGACGGCATGGGGGAAGCCCGCGTCCCGCACCATGCCGCACATGCCGGAAAACCGCCGGTGCTGCTCGCGGACGAAGCTGTCGTCGGCTTGGCCGGCCGTGGCCAAATGCGTATAGACGCCTTCCGCGATCAGCCCCCCGTCCGTTCTCAGCATCGCCACAACGCGCCTGAGCTCGCTCCCGTCGCAGATGCCGAGCCGTCCCATGCCGGAGTCGATTTTAAGATGAACGCGCAGCGGCAGCCGGGTCGTTTTGCGGCGCAGCGCTTCCTCCAGCCATTGCCGGGAAACGACCGGCAGCGATATGCCGTTTTCGGCGGCGATATCGACTTCGTCCGGCGGGCACGGCGTAAGCGGCAAAATCGGCCCCCGGATCGAAGCGCCGCGCAGCAGAAGCGCCTCCCGCAGCGTGCCGACGGCCAGCGCGTCCGCTCCGGCCGCCAACGCGGTACGGGCGGTCTCCGGCAGGCCGTGCCCGTACCCGTCCGCCTTCAAAACCGCCATAAAGGCGCAGCCCGGGGGCAGCAGCGCGCGAATGGCGCGGATATTGCGCTCGAGCCGGTCGAGACGAATGTCCGCCCAGACGGCCGCGCTCGGCTTGCAGGCGATCGTCATGCTCCCGCCTCCCCGTCCCGAAGCGCCTCGACGATTCGTTCCAACCGCAAAAACCGGGAGCCTTTCACGAGCAGCAGGGCGTCGTCCAGCTCCTCCCGGCTTAGGCGCGCAATCGCTTCTTCATGATCGGCGCACGGCGCGACGCGATCCGCGGGAAATCGCCGCGACGCTTCTTCGGCGATATAGGCGCCCGACGCTCCGACGGTGACGACCAGATCGATCCGATCCGGATCGAGCTCGGCGCCGATCGCGCGGTGCAGCTCCTCCGATTGCTCGCCGAGCTCCGCCATATCGCCGAGCACCGCGATTTTCCGCCTCGGCTTGCGGAAATCGTACAGCGTCCGGAGCGCGGCGCGGACGCTGCTCGGGTTGGATTTGTAGGCGTCGTTCAGGATCAGGCATTTGCCGACGCGGACGATCTCGCTGCGCATGCCGCTCAATGTCGCGTTGTAAAGCCCTTCGCCGATCTTTCGGTCCGGGACGCCGAAGTGCCGGGCGACCGCGACCGCGCCGAGCGCGTTCGCCATTTGGTGACGGCCGAGAATCGGCGAGGCGAATTTGACCGGCGTCGGCTCGTCCAGCACGAAAGCGAAGCCGTTGTCGTCGGAGCGCCAATGGATCGGATGGACGTCGTTCGACGGCTGCGTTCCGTACGACACCGTTTTGCCGCGATAGCCGATCCGCTTTACGCCTTCGTCCAGCTGCGGATAGTCGCCGCAGTAGGCGAGCAGCCCGCCCGGCCGCAGCCCTTGCGCCAGCTCCAGCTTCGCCTGCAGGATGCGCTCGCGGGTGCCCAGGTCGCCGAGATGCACTTCGCTGACGCCGGTAATGACGGCCGCATCCGGTCCCGCGACGGCTGCCAGCGCCTCGATTTCGCCGAGGGCCGACATGCCCATTTCCACGACGGCGAACTCCGTCTCTTCCTCCATTCCGAGCAGCGTCAGCGGCACGCCCAGATGATTGTTCAAATTGCCGCTCGTTTTGTGCGTCCGGAACGTCGTCGCCAAAAGCGCCGCCAGCATGTCCTTGGTCGACGTCTTGCCGTTGCTGCCGGTGATGCCGATCACCTTCACCGCCAGCTGGCGCCGGTATGCCTTCGCCAGCCGCTGCAGCGCGGCGAGCGTGTCGTCCACCTCGATGACGGCCGGATGGTCCGGACGGCCGGTCTCTCCCGCGGTCCATAGCGCAGCTCCCGCCCCCCGTTCCAGCGCGTCCTTCACGTAACGATGCCCGTCGAAACGCGGGCCGCGGATCGGGACGAACAGCGAGCCCGGCGCAAGGGTTCGGGTATCCGTGCTCACTCCGCGTACGAGAACGTCGGAGGCGTAACGTCCCGGCTGCGCTCCGACCATGGCCGCCAGCTGCGAAACGGTGCGCGTTATCATCGTTCCGCCCTCCTCTCGAACGAGCCTCGCTTGGCCCGGTACCGCCGAAACGCCAGCTCGATCAGCTCGTCGAGCAGCTCCGCGAACGTGCGCCGGCCGTCATGCGTAAGCATCGCCGGAAACATGCTGTTTTCGGTAAAGCCGGGCAGCGTGTTCACTTCGTTGAAATAAACGTCGTTATCGTCGGTGACGAAAAAATCGACGCGCATCAATCCCGCTCCGTCCAGCGTCCGGAACGCTCGCAGCGCCATCGTCCGCAGCCGGGCGTATACGCCGTCGTCCAAACGGGCGGGAATCCGCATCGTCAGCTTGCCGCTCGCATACTTTCGCTCGTAGCTGAAAAAATCGCGCTCGCGTTCGAACTCCCCGGCTACCGAGCAAAACGGCTCGTCGTCGCCGATCAGGGCGAGCTGGATTTCCCGTCCGTCGATCTGTTTTTCCACGGCGATTTTGCGGTCGTAGCGAAACGCCTCCCGTACGGCGCGCAGCAGCTGCTCGCGGTTCTCGCAGCGGCCGATTCCGATGCTCGAGCCCATCGCCGCCGGCTTCACGTAGCACGGATAGCCGATCGCCGCTTCGAGCTCCCGGACGATTCCGTCCGCGTCCTTGTCCCATTCGAACGAAGCGACGGCCGAATAAGGGGCTTGCGGAATGCGCGCCTGCTCCATCAGCCGCTTCGTCATGATTTTGTCCATGCCCGCCGCCGAAGCGAATACGCCGTTGCCGACGTAAGGCACGTTCAGCATGTCGAGCATGCCCTGCAGCGTGCCGTCTTCGCCGTTCGGTCCGTGCAGCACCGGAAAGACGACGTGGCTGTCGCGGCTTTCGTTATACCATCGCTTCAAAATGTCGCCCATGGGCACCGTTTCTTCGGCGGAAAGGCGAAGATCGCCGGGCCGCCCCACCTCACCGGCAAGCTCGCCGCCTCCGTGCCACCGGCCGTCGAGATCGATATAGATCGGAAATACGCGATACCGCTCCCGGTCGAGCCGATTGACGACGGCCAGCGCCGAACGGAGCGATACGTCGTGCTCGGGCGATTGTCCTCCATACAGTACGTATACGTTCGTTTTCATCAGGGTCCCGCCTGTCTATGTGGAATGTACCCAGTATGGAGGACAACCCTTAAAAATTTTCGCGCGCAATTCTAAAGAAAAGCTTATCAATTCCGTAAGAAACGGCGAAAAAAGCTTAATTGCGAAAAGCCGCCGCAGAATACGCTCCGGTGAAGTCGCATGGTCCGGGTGATAATCCCCATTCCCTCCGAGCTCCTGCGAGACGCATTCGACTTCGCTTCGTAGCTTTCGGTTTCCGTACATACGGGTAACGAACCGAGCAATCGTTATCAAAGCCGAATGCGGGCGTTTGAATTTGTAACGAACCCCCATATCGCTATTCCCGGCAAATCGGATCGTTTTCTTCCATTTTCGACTCAATAACGCTGTCTAGATTCGTTAAACTGAAAAAACGACCGTTTTTCCGCCGATAAGCATGTACCGGTTCGTTAGCCGTAGCCCCGGATCCGCCCGTTGCCGAAATAAGCTCCGGCGGTCCTTTTCGAATCCCTTACCGGTAAAAAACCCTCCCGCCGTTTGGCCGATTTCCCGTTTGCCGGCCTCATTTGCAGGAAAAGCTGCCGGAAACCTTGCCCGAATCGCGCTTTTTGCTGCTGTGGTGCGAATGTACCGGGTGACGAAATCGCGGGAGAAAATCAAGCTGCCCGAAGCCCACATGCGGAAATCGAAAATCGTCTGACCTCCCGGCAAGGACAATCGAAAAAAGCCCCGATTCGTCTGCAATCGCATCGAATCGAGGCCTCTTTCTTCCCGTATGTTACCCGTCCGTCTTCGGCGTCCGCCGGGTGAGCGCAACGCCGACAAGCGCCGCCGCGATCGAAAAAATCGCGCAATACAAATTCGCTTCCTGCACGGTAAGCGTCTTCCACCAGACGACGAAATGAACGAGCTGGCCCATCGGGGTAAAGACGAGCCATAAAAACAAGCATGCCGCGATGAGCAGCGGCTGCGCGAGACGCACCCACAGCTTCGTCCGTTTGTTCCGTTCCGTAACGTTCGTCGGTTCCATGCCGTTCGTCGGTTTCGTTTCCACTCTTGCCTTCCTCCCGCGTTCCTGCGATTATTGTCGCGGAACCACTGTTCCATCCGATATTCGGCGTTGCCGCCGTAGCTCCCCTACGGAGCTTTCTATTTGTTCCAACCCTTCGTTTCGGCGAGCTTGTCCGCCAGCGCCCGTTCCAAATACGGAGAAACGCCGAGCGCTTCGGCGAACCGGCGATAAGCGGCCGCCGCTTCGGCAAGTCCGTCCTTCGCGCCGCGCGCCGGGCGGCCGCTCGCGTCGCGATCCTTGACGGCGCGAATGAGCAGGTTTTTCGGCGTATGCTCCATATCGATAAATTCGAGCAGCTGCGTCTTGTAGCCGAGCAGCTCGAGCAGCTGCGCCCTGGCCGCGTCGGTCGCGAGCGAAGCGAACCGTTCCTTCAGGATGCCGTGCTTCAGCAGCGGCGCGAGATCGTCGCTCCGAATTTGTCCGAACAGCTCGTGCTGACAGCACGGCACCGATAAAACGACGCCCGCGTTCCAGCGCACCGCCTTTTCCAGCGCCGCGTCCGTGGCCGTGTCGCAGGCGTGCAGCGTCACGACCATGTCCGCCTCGTCCGTCTCGTCGTAACGGCTAATGTCGCCGGCGAGAAAGCGCAGCCGATCGTAACGGAGCCTGCCGGCCAAATCGTTGCAGTGGCGGATGACGTCCTCCTTCAGGTCGAGACCGACCGCCTGCAGATCGAGTCCGCGAATATCGTGCAAATAGTGATACAGCGCGAACGTCAAATACGATTTGCCGCAGCCGAAATCGACGATGCGGACGGGCCGGTCTTGCGGCAAATGCGGCACGACGTCGTCGATCATTTCGAGGAACCGGTTGATTTGCCGGAACTTGTCGTATTTGGCCGCGAGCACTTTGCCCTGCGCGTTCATGACGCCGAGTTCGACCAGAAACGGCACCGGCGTCCCTTCTTCGAGCAGGTAGCGCTTTTTTCGATTATGGGCCAGCTCGACGGCTGTCTTCGTCGCTTGTTTCTTTAAAACGTTCGACTCGCCCTTCTTGTTGATCAAAATGTGATAGTCCGCTTCGCTCGTTTGCAGCAAAGCCTGCTTGTAATGCGATCTCAGCAGCCGTTCGGCCCGATCGGCCGCCTGATCCGGCTCCACGTTTTCGTGCAGCACCTTCGCGCCCGTAAAGAAAGCGAACTGATAATGCAGCCCGTTTTTCAGCAGCACCGGCTTGATCTTGATTTTGTCCGCGGTCGCTCCGCCGCCCTTCTTCGGCCCGCTGAGCACGGCCTGCGTCCACGTCCCCGTCTCCGCCGCCCGCCGCAGCAGCTCCGTCAACGATTCCATAACCATCCTCCACATTTCTCCCAAAAGCGAAGCGCGGCTCCGGCTTTTCGGTTGTATGGGAATCATTATACCGGTAACGGTGCGCGGAAACAAAAGGAGCGAAACGCGCCAATGCCGCTACTTCACGTTCACGATCACGCTGCCGTGCAGCTTGCCGCCGATAAACGCCATCAGCCGCCACATGCCCGGCTCCGGCAGCTGCATCATCGAGGGAAACGCCGCATCCGCGCCGTTAAGCGCGGAGCCGACCTTGTCGGCGGCAAACACGTCTTCGAGCCGAAGCGAGCCTTGACGAACCGCCTTAATCTCGAGCTTGCCTTCCAGCTCTTCCGGCTTGCCCCAGAAGTGCCACATATACTTGTTCGCTTTTCCCGCCTTAAAGCCGACAGCGTCGATAAAACCGAGCCGATGTTTCACGCCCCGCATGTCGTATGCGCCGCTCTTGAACGTCGGGCTGACTTCCCACGGGGAATCGGGGACATCGAAGACGACGTCGGCATAATGTTCCCCGTCCAAATAAACGTCGAACGTCCATTCGCCCGCGAGCGGCAGCGCGAAACGGGTCGCGATCCGGGTCATCTCGACGACAGTCGAGCCGGAAGGCGACGATTTTTGATACGCCATCCCGACGGCGGACACTTTCGTCTCGGCAAGCTCCTCCAGCTTGTATCCGGTTTCGCGATGCACCCCCTCGATTCGAATCGTGCGGTCTTTCAGCCGGTCCAAAGGCGTATGCAAGTTCCACCAGCATCCGGCAGGAGTTCCCGCGGCGTATTCGCCGCCCGGAAACGCCTCTACTACTATGACGTTGTTGACCGTGTAAAGGTTTCGTGTATTCCTTTCATTGCCAATCTCTTTTTGAATCCGGGCGCTTCCGCCGCCGTCAGGCGCCGGCCACGGCTTGCTCCAGGCAAGACCCGCGACGAGCACGACGCCCGCGGCGGATGCGACGGCAGCCGTACGAACCGGCTTTCTCCGGGTCCTTCCGCCGTCTCCGTACAACCGCCCGATTACGTTTCGCCGCGCCTGCTCGCCGAACGCGCCGGCCGGATACGGCGGCCGCTTCAACGCCTCGTACCAGTGCGGCTTCGACTCCCGATCGCCGCCGCGTCCTCCCCCGTCTTCTCCCGTCCCCGCCATGCCGTGCCGATTCGCATTCGTCACCCGCCGTCCTCCTCCTTCAGCATCTTTTCGACTTTCGCTCTCGCCCGGTGCAGCCGGGATTTGACCGTCCCTTCGGAGATGCCGAGCAAATCGGCGATTTCCCGGTACGACAGCTCGTAGTGCGCATCCAGCACGATCGCTTCGCGGTATTTGCCCGGCAGCGCCAGCACGGCGGCCCATACGTCGCGCTCGGCTTGCCGGTCCAGCGCCGCAAGCTCGGCGGAACGATGGGCGCCGGCCGCTTTCGGGGCGAACAAGCCGACCGGCGTCACTTTGCGCACGAACGCGGAGCGCATATAATTAAGCGCCGTACGGCGCGTAATGCGGAGCAGCCACGTTTTCACGGAGCATTCGCCCCGAAACGACGACAAGCCGCGGTACGCCTTCCAGAATACGTCCTGAGCGATATCGTCGGCCGCGTCCGGACGTCCGGTCATGCAGCGCGCGTAATTCCAGACGTCGTCCCCGAACGTGCGCATCAAATCGGTCAGCAGCGCTTCCGGGTCGCCGCTTTGCGCGATATGGCGCAAATAATGATCGCTCACCGCATTCACCTCGAATTGGCTTCTATCCAAATAGACACCGCATGACGGCCGAAAGTTCCCGCCTCCCGCCAAAACGCGTATCCTTCTTCTAAATCGCATCGCACGTTCATACAGTAGGAAAATGAAAACGATTCGCATTGGGGGATTCGGCCATGGCAGTAAGGCCTCCGATCTTGCGGCGGGGCGACACGGTCGGCATCGTGACGCTCGGCAGCCCGCTGTCCCGGCAAACGATCGACGCCGGCGTGGAAACGTTGCAAAACCTCGGATTCAAAGTCGTCATGGGACGATACGTCTACGGAGCCGCCGGTTTCCTGGCCGCCTCGGACCGGCAGCGCGCGGAGGATTTGATGGACATGTACCGCAATCCCGCCGTTCGGCTCATCCTGCCGACGCGCGGCGGGGTCGGCGTCGCCGGCATTTTGCCGTACCTGGACTTCCCGTTCATCGCCCGCAACCCGAAAATCGTCTCCGGCTACAGCGACATTACGGCGCTCCTGAACGCCTTGTACCAATTTGCCGACGTGATCGCCTTTCAAAGCCTGATGCTGCTCAACTTCAATACCGGTACGCCGGCTTACAACTACGATCAATTTTTCACGGCCACATCGACCCTCGCCTCGCCCAGAACGATCCAAAATCCGCCCGGCGTCCCCCTTGTCAGCCTCGTCCCCGGCAACGTCACCGCTCCGCTCGTCGGCGGCAACCTGACCTCCTTTACGGACCTGATCGGCACGCCGTTCGATATTCCGACGAGAGGGCGGATCGTCGTGCTGGAAGAAACGCACGAACCGATCAACCGCATTTACCGGATGATTAACCGAATGAAGCTGGCCGGCAAATTCGACGAATGCCTCGGCATCGTCATGGGCGAATGCACCGAATGCGAGGCCGCCTACGGCGTGACGTACCGCGAGTTGATCCGCGACGTCCTCGTTCCGCTCGGGAAGCCTCTGATGACCGGACTCGCCACGGCGCACGGCTTTTACAAAGCCGCCGTTCCGATCGGCGCGAGAGTCAATTTGAACACGAACGAGAATACGCTGACCGTTCTCGAGCCGACCGTTTCGCTTGCGTAACCGGGCTCGCGCCGGCATTTACCAATACTTACTACTAAAAATGGAGGGCGCAATCCTTTAAGATGGAAAAGAATCCATTTCCAAAGGAGTGAGCCTCTATTGAACAAAGCAGTCACCTTGCTTGCCGGCGCTTTGCTGGGATTTACGCTCATCGGCAATACCGCCAACGCGGGCGCCTATACGGTCAACAACGGCGACACGCTGTGGAAAATCGCGGCCGCGAACGGCATCGACTTCAATGAGCTGCGAAGCCTCAACCCCTCGATAGGCGATTGGATTTACCCGGGCCAAACGATTCGGCTTCCGGACTTGAAAGCGTATACGGTGCAGCAAGGCGATACGTTCTGGAAAATCGCCCTGAAGCTCGGCGTTACGACCCGTTCCTTAATCGATGCGAACCCGCAAATCGGCAATCCCGACATATTGAATCCGGGCGACCGGCTGAACGTTCCCGCCAAGTCGTTATCGACAGCTTCGACGACGGCAGCGGCGGCGGCAGACGGCCAGTTTCCGCTGAAAGCGAATACTTATAAACCTTATACGAACAATTTTGCGGAGGGGCGCACTTGGTCGCCGGACGGTCAAGAGATCCGGCCGCATGAAGGCGTCGATATTTTCGCGGACAAAGGCACTCCCGTATACAGCGCCAAAGCCGGAAAAATCGTTCGGATGGGCTGGAACGAATACGGGGGCTGGCGGCTGACGGTGCAGGTCGACGATGCGACCGCCTTCTACTATGCCCACCTTTCCGGCTATGCGGACGGGCTTGCGCTCGGCGGGACCGTGGCGCAGGGGCAGCTGATCGGCTATGTCGGCAATACCGGGTACGGCCCGGAAGGGACGGAAGGATTGTTCGACCCGCATCTGCATTTCGGCATTTATCGGACAAGCCCGGTCTGGAAAGCGATCGATCCGTATTCGTTCTTGACTTCGGTGGAGAAGCGGTAACGTTCGGGGCCATTGTAACATTCCTAATATAAAAAAGAGGCGGCGCCATGGCGCGAGCCTCTTTTTTATGCCTTTTGCGGCGAGCCGGTTTTACGCTTCGGGCGTGAACGTGCGTTTGGCCAATTCGGCGTCAAGCATATAGAACGCATTGCTGTCGTTGTCGATGCGGCGCAGCTTTTGAATGATGCCGTCGAACGTCGCTTCTTCTTCGACCTGCTCGTCGATAAACCATTTCAAGAAATTGATCGTCGCATGCTCCCGTTCGTTCCAGGCCATGTCGGACAAGTCGTAAATGCGTCTCGTCACCGTCTGCTCGTGCTCGTACGCCTGCTCGAAGGCGTCGAGCAGCGAGCCGTATTCGTTGGAAGGATCCTTCATGCCGCTGACGATGGCCCGTTTGCCGAGCGTATTAATGAAATGGAAAATTTTCATCGCGTGAAACTTCTCTTCCTCGGCCTGCACGATGAAAAAGTTGGCGAAGCCGTCGAAGCTTTCCGCCGAGCAGTAGGCGGCCATCGCCAAGTACACTTGGGACGAATAAAATTCGTAATTCATTTGATCGTTCAGCTTGTCCAGCAATGCTCCGCTTAGCATAATTCGGGCACGTCTCCTTTATGGTCGATTTCCTAATCCATTATAGCTGTAAAAAACGTCCAAAAACAAACCCCGAATCGTGTCGACGATTGGCGCATTCCCCAAAAATGTTCTTGACGGGGCGGCCCGATATTTCTATAATAAAACCTATTAAAAAAGTAGGAATACTTCCTATTCAGGGGGATGAACGAACGATGCTTCAATCCATCAAAACGAAACGCGCCCGGTTGCTCGCGTTAACGGCCGTAGCGGCGATGATGATCGTATCGGCGGCGTGCGCCGGCGGAAGCGGCGCGAAGCAGGGAGCCCCGGCGGACGCATCGAAGCAGGCCGAGACGAAAAAAGAAGCTAAGGCGCTGACCGTCGGATATTTGAACGTCATGGACGATGCGCAGGCGATACTCGCGTACGACGCGAAGCTGTACGAGAAGCACGGGCTTAACGTAAAAATGCAGCCGTTCGAAAGCGGCACCGACCTGATCAAGGCGATGGTCGGGGGCCAAGTCGACGCCGGCGTGCTCGGTTTTACGAACGCGGTCACGTGGGCGGCCAAAGGCGCCGGCCTCAAAGTCGTCGGCGGCGCGCAGCTCGGCTTCCACAGCCTGCTCGTCAAAAACGACAGCGGCATTAAGACGGTCGAAGACTTGAAGGGCAAAAAGCTTGCATCCCAGAAGCAGGGCAGCACGGCCGACATCGTCCTGAACGGCGTGACGCTGGCGCAGGCGAAGCTGACGAACAAAGACGTGCAGATGGTATACGCCGAACCGGCGCAAGCGATCCAGTCGCTGGCCGGCGGCGCGGTCGACGCCGCCTTCGTCTTCGAGCCGTACGCGCGGATGGCCCAGCTGACGTCCCCGGTTACGCAAATTTACGAAATCGGCAAAGTATGGCCGTTCCCGTGCATGGTCGTCATTACGACCGACGATATGCTGAAAAAGGACCGCGATGCGGTGAACCGGATGCTCGACGCCCAGAAAGAAGCGATCGATATGCTGCAAAAAGATCCGCAAAAGGCGGCCGACTACATTACGCCGCGCTTTATCCAGGGCGAATCGTTCAAAACGCAAAGCGGCGAAGTGAAAGCGACGTCGGTCATTAAGGACTCGATCGCCTCGCAGACGTTCAACTGGGAAATTACCCCGGATCAAATCAAGCGGATGCAGGAAATCGCCGACATTATGATTGCCCAAAAAGCGCTGGACAAACCGGTCAAGGTCGAAGACATTTTGGATTTGTCCTGGCAACAGCAGCAGCAAGCGAAAAAATAAAGCTACGACAGTAAGGAGATCGCCCGGTGAATTCGACGACCGATAAACCGAACCGATCCGCGAAACCGAAAGGCGCCGCCGTGCGCAAGACGCTGCCTTATCTCGCTGCGATAGGCAGCCTTCTTGCCTTATGGCAAGGGTATTCGTGGTATCTCAATAAACCGTTCCTGCTTCCCGGCGTGCCCGAGGTGATCGAGCGGCTGATCCACAGCTTCGCCGACCCCGAATTTATGGGCGGAGTCAAGGACAGCCTGCTCCGGCTCGCCCTCGGATATCCGATCGCCTGCGCGCTCGGAGCCGTGCTCGGCCTGCTGGGAGGCGCGTCCCGAAGCTTCGCCGTTTATTTGCGCAGTCTCATTTCGATTTTGCAGTCGATTCCGCCGATTACGTGGGTACCCTTCTTCGTGATCCTGCTTCAATACGGCAATTCGACGATCATTACCGTCATCATCATCGCCAGCTTCTTCCCGATGGCGCTGTCCGTGCTGAACGCCACCGAAGGCGTCAACAAGACGCATCTGGAGCTGGCGCGCGTATTCGGCGCCACGAAACGCCAGCAAATCACGAAAGTGTTCGCGCCGGAATCGTTCCCGTCGTTCATTACCGGCGCGCAGGTCGCCTTCGGCAACGCCTGGCGGTCGCTGATCGCCGCGGAGATGGTCGGCGGCGCGACGTCCGGCCTCGGCTATTATTCGAGCTGGCGCGGCGAAGTCGCCGACATGGCCGGCGTGCTGCTCAGCATCGTGGTCATCGGCACGATCGCTTCCGTGCTCGACCATCTTGTCCTGGAACGACTGAAACGGTGGCTGCTGAGGTACCGGTACGTGATGGGAGGCGATCGATAATGCAGCAAATCCGCATCGAGCAAGTGACGAAACGGTTCGGGCAGCTCGAGGTGCTGTCCGGCATCGATTTTACGATCGAGAAGGGCGAATTCGCCGCCATCGTCGGCCCTTCCGGCTGCGGCAAAAGCACGGTGCTTCGCATGATCGCTGGCCTGGACAAGCCTTCGGAAGGCCGCGTGCTGGCCGGCGGCAAGCCGACCGACAAGCCGTCGCCGGAGCGCGTCCTTATTTTCCAGGAGCATGCCCTCTACCCGTGGCGCACCGTCGAAGACAACGTCGGCTTCGGCCTCGAGCTGGCCAAAGTGCCGCCCAAGGAGCGCCGCGAGCGGATTGACGAAGTGCTGGAGAAGGTCGGCCTGAGCGGGTTTCAGAAGTATTACCCGGCCCAGCTGTCCGGCGGGATGAAGCAGCGCGCCTCGATCGCCCGGGCGCTCGTCATGAATCCCGAGGTGCTGCTGCTCGACGAGCCGTACGGCGCGCTCGACGCGATCACCCGGCTGACGATGCAGAACGAGCTGATCAAGCTGTGGCGCGGCTCCGGCAAAACGGTGCTGCTCATTACCCACGATATCGACGAAGCGGTCTACCTCGCCGATACGATCTACGTCATGAGCCCGCGCCCGGGACGCATCCTTACGAAGGTGAACGCGGACATGCCGCGGCCACGCAACCGGAACAGCGCCGAATTCATCAAGCTGCGCGAGCAAATTATGGACCATCTCGACATCGGCACGTACAGCATTTAAATCGCCCCTCAAAGCGACGAAGGCCTCCGATGCTTGTTTGCGGAGACCCCGAGCTCATCCTGCAAGGCCTGAAGCCCGCGCCTCCCCGACCGGAGGCGCGGGTCTTTTTTTCGCGTCTAAATGTTGCGGTACTGCTTCGGCGTCATTCCGGTCCGCTTTTTGAATACGCTGCAAAAATAGTTGAAGTTGGGCCAGCCGGATTTTTCGCCGATTTCCTGGACGGAGCTCGTCGTCGTTTTCAGCAAAATGCACGCCTGCTTCAGCCGGCGGTCGGTCAAAAATTCGGTTATCGTTTTGCCCGTCGCCTTGCGGAACAGGCCGGAAACGTGGTTCGGCGACAAATGGACGGCCTGCGCCAGCGCCTCGAGCTGAAATTCCTCGTCGAAATGGTCGTTGATCCAGCTCATGATGCGAACGACCGCCGGAACGTCGCGCGGCTTCGGCGTATCCGTCGGGCTTTCCCTTTTCCATAGCGGGTACAAATAGTGAAACAGCGACACGAGGAACAGGGCGTGCCCCTCCATCCGGTTGCGGAACGGATGCCGCCGCAGGCGGTCGTAATTTTCGCTCAGGAACGTTTCCAGCTCGCGGTTCGGGAAATGCTGGACCGGCGCATTCGCGGCATCGCCGCATAAATAATCGTGAAATTCGCGAAGGGACGGAAACGCTTTCAAGTATTCCGAGAAATAGGCCGGATCGTACTTGATCAAGGAGCGGACGTACGGCTGCGAGGGGCTGACTTGCATTTGCAGGTAATGGGGCTGGTACGGCTTTACGAACAGCAGCGTTCCGGGCTTTACGTCATGGATCGACTGTTCGATGATTACGCTCCCGGTGCCGGAATGAACGTAAATCATTTCGATGCCGGGATGAAAATGAAACAGCGGCTTGAACCGTTTGTTGGCGTTGCAAATGTCGAGCGATATCGGGTCGCGATCCAGATCCAGGTAAGGACAATGTTCGAAGATCAACATAGATTCCTCCTGCGGATACAATCGTAATTTACTGACATTTTATCATAAGGAAGCTTAACTTTCCTACAGCCGTTTTGTGATACGCTCGGAGTGCGCGGGTCGCTTTCGATCGCGATGGGAGCGCTTTCGCGCCGCGAACAAACAAACTCCAGAAACGGGAGGCATACCAGATGGGATACCGAAGGGGATCGGCAAAGGGCCGGGGGCTCGGAAAGGTTGGCGGCAAGCCGGTCGCGATCGCGCTGCTGGCGGCTGTCGTATCGGCCTGCTCGGGCGGCGGCGGCGGTGGCGGCGGAAGTACGCCGGACGGCGGCGGCAAGGCGGCCGAAAAGAAGGAGCCGGTCGAGCTGACGTTTTATTCCGAGTCGGGCGACTTCGATACCGAAGGCTTCATGAACATGTTCGGCAACAAAATCAAGGAGAAATTCCCGCACGTGACGCCCAGATTCATTCCGCGGGTGACGGGCACCTCGATGGAGAAGCTGATTACGTCCGGGGAAACGCTCGATATCGTCTACCTGTCCAGCGGGCAGACGAACTTTTTGACGGACGTGCAGCTGCAGTACGACATTTCCGAGCTGATCAAAACGAATAAATACGATTTGTCGCGGCTCGAGCCCACGACGATCGACATTCAAAAAATGCTCGCCGGCGGCGGCATTTACGGCTTGCCCGTCTTCAACAATACGATCACGATGTTTTACAACAAAGACTTGTTCGACAAATTCGGCGTCGCCTATCCGAAGGACGGCATGACGTGGGACGCCGTCTACGATCTGGCCCGGCAGCTGGCGCGCACCGACGGCTCGGTGAAATATCAAGGGTTCACGCTGTCGATGTCGCACAATATGCTCGTCAACCAGCTGTCGATCCCGTATACCGACAAGCAGAACAAAGTGACGTTTGCGTCGGACGAGTTCAAAAAGCTGTTCGACATGTGGACGAAGTTTTACCATTTGCCCGGCAACGAAGTGGACAGCAAAACGGTCAGCTACACGGTGCAGGTGAACAAGTTCGACCAGGAAAAGACGATCGCCATTTATTTGGGCCTCGCCGCGCTCGGTCCGGCCAGATTCAAGGACAATTTCAACTGGGACGTCGTTTCGTTCCCCGAGTGGAAAGACAAGCCGGGCATCGGCCCGCAGCCGTACCCGACCTACTTCTACATTACGAAAATGAGCAAAAAGAAAGAGGCCGCGTTCGAAGTGATCTCGTACTTGACCTCGGACGAGTTTCAACGCCATCTCGCCCGCAACGGGCTGTTCCCGGCGCTGAAAAACCGCGACGCGATGAAGGAATTCGGCCAGGACATTCCGTACCTGAAAACGAAAAACGCGGCCGGCTTCCTGCCGAAAACGTTCGCGCCTCCGGCCGCTCCTTCCCCGTTCGTGTCGATCGGGGCCAAACATTTGACGACCGCCTTCAACAGCGTGCTGCTGAAGCAGAAAGATATCAACACGGCGCTCCGCGAGGCGGAGGAAGCCGCGAACAAAGAAATTCAGACGAAGCTGTCCGGCAATTAGGCGGCGCCGCCGATGTCGGGATAGAAGCCGTTCGTACCGGGGGACCTCGCAGCGGCTCCTCCGTAAACCAACAAAGCTCGCCGGGACGCTCCCTTCGCGGGATGGCTGCCGGCGAGCTTTATTTGGGAAACCAGAACGCTCTCCCCCGCTTGTACGTATTGACGCGGGACAACGTCGCCCGGGGCGACTCGGGCTCTTCCTTCCCGCTACGGGCGGGTTCGCCCGGCTCTTCCTTCCGCTCCGCGGTCCGTTCGGCCGAAGCCAGCGCCGCGGCGGACTGCCGTACGGACAGTTGATCCTCCAAATGGGCGATGCGCTTGCCCATTTCCGCCAGTGCGGCTTCGAGCTGCGCGACCCGCTTCTCCAGCTCGTTCCGGCCGTTTCGGTCCGGAGCCGTTTCGCCGGCTTCCTTGTCCTCTTCGGCGCGTCCCGGCGAAAGCAGCAGACTGAGCTCTTCCTTTGTCAGCCAATCGGAGTGCATCCCCGCGTCCCCCTTGTGGAAACGAATCGAATCGGATCGTGTTTGCTAAGAGATCGCCTATCGCGGCTTGTCGTATCTTTAGTTTTATCCCGTTTCCAGTAAAAGTCAATACCCGCCCCTTCCTTTTTTTCCCTTCGGCTCTTTTCGCCCCGGGCGCTGCGACGAATCCGGTTTTGCTGCGTATGGATAGTAGCAAGAAAGCGATGATATAGGAAGAAGGAGGAGACGGCATGATGCGTTACGAAGACTCCGTCCGCGCGGAGCTTGCCGACTGGGAGCGCCGGCTGCTGAAGCCGCCCGGCTTTCTGGAGCGAACGAGCAAATCGGTGCAAACGAAAATCAACGAGAAAATACCGGCCAAAGTGCATAACGCGATAACGTCCGCCGTCAAGGGCATTTTTCATACGGTGCTGTTCACCCTCGATTTCGTGCCGAACGGGCTTCCGCAAGCCGGGCTTACGCTGAAGGAGCGGGACGAAAAGGCGGCGGCGCTCGTCAATACGTACAAAAAAATCGCCGCCGCGGAAGGGGCCGGCACCGGCGCAGGGGGAATCGTGCTCGGGCTCGTCGACTTCCCGGCGTTGATCGCCATCAAGATGAAATGCTTGTTCGAGCTCGCCCACCTGTACGGCTACTCGACGCACGATTACCGCGAACGGCTCTTTTTGCTGTACGTATTCCAGCTCGCCTTCTCCGGCCGGGACCATCGGGCTGGCGTTTACCGGATCGTCCGCGATTACGACGCCTTCGCCGGGCAATATCCGGCCGGGGAGCATGCGCTTCAGTCGATCGACTGGGAGAAGCTGCAGCAGGAATACCGGGACTCGATCGATTTCCGCAAAATGCTGCAGCTCGTGCCCGGCATCGGCGCCATCGTCGGAGCTTGGGCGAATTACGGCTTGCTCGAAGAGCTCGGCGAGGCGGCCGTCAACTCGTTCCGTTTGCGCCTGCTGAAGGCGTAAGCCGTTCCGGCCGGCCGGTCGGCCCGCCGGTGAAGGCGGGCTTTTTCCCCTACCCATCCGCGCCGATTTCCGCTATGCTGGTATAGACGCTTGACGGCAGACGCATCACGATACCGGGAGTGAATTGTTTCACCCGGCAACTACACGGCAGAGAGGACCTGAACATCTTGGCGAAACTGTATTTCCGGTACGGGGCGATGAACAGCGGCAAATCGATCGAAGTGCTGCGGACGGCGCATAACTATGAAGAGCAGGGGAAGCGGGCGCTGCTGTTTACGCCGGCGATCGACGACCGGTTCGGAGTAGGCGCCGTTACGTCCCGCATCGGCATCAAAAAAGAGGCGGTCGTGATTACCGCCAAGCTCGACATGTTCAAGCTGGCGGAACGGGAGCGGCCGGATTGCATCTTGGTCGACGAAGCCCAGTTTTTGACGGAGGGGCAAGTGAAGGCGCTGTGCGACATCGTCGACGAATTGGACATTCCGGTTATCGCGTACGGTCTCCGGGCGGACTTTCAAGGAAAATTGTTCGAGGGCAGCTATCATCTGATGGCGCTCGCCGATAAAATCGAAGAAGTGAAGACGGTGTGCTGGCGCTGCCGGCGCAAGGCGACGATGAATATGCGGTGCAAGGACGGCGTCCCCGTCTTCGAGGGCGAGCAAATTATGATCGGCGGCAACGAAAGCTATTTGCCGGTATGCCGCAAATGCTACGGACGGGCCCGCAAGGAAGCGACGAAAAGCCACTCCTGAAGGAGCGGCTTTTTGTTGCTCTATCGTCGCCTGCCGGCATCGGTACGATCGAACGGAAAAGCCCCGTACGGTCAAGCGCCCGATACGCGCGGCATCGGCATCGATTCTTTGCCCAGCTCCGCCCACATGAACCGGAGCAGCAGCTCGGACTTCAGCGCCGCGCAATCCGGCTCGTCCCACAAGTTCCGGATTTCGCCGGGGTCTTCCTTCAGATCGAACAGCTCGCCGTACGTCCGGTTGTAATACACCGTTATTTTGTATCGTTCGTCGACGTACGTTTTTTGATGGATGGTCGTCGGCTCGTGGCGGAACTCGCAGATCGCATGGTCGCGGACGAACGGACGCAACCCCCGCCAAACGTCGCTTTGATCGACGCCGGTCATCGCCGGAGGAATCGGCAGTCCGGCGAGCGACAAAAAGGTCGGCGCCAGGTCGACGAGCGATTGAATCGCAGGCGACACGCGCCCGGCCGGGACGTGCCCGGGATACCGGATGAGAAACGGAAGCTTGATCAAATCCTCGTAATGGAATCCGCCTTTATGCTGCAGCCCGTGCTGCCCGAAAAAATGCCCGTGGTCCGTCGTGAACACGACGACCGTATCGTCCGCCAGACCGAGCTCGTCGAGCTTGTCGAGAATGAGGCCGATATAGCGGTCCATGCAGCTGATCATGCCGTAATACGTCGCCACCAGCTTTTTGCGCTCGGTATCGGACAAGTCGACGTGGGAATGGTAGCCGTGGATCCCTTTGCCCGTTTCGTTCCACGCGGAGAAGTCCGGCTTCTTCTGCTGCGTCAGGCCGAAATGCGGCGGATTGCGGTCGTGCTCGCCCGGCGTCGCTTGCGGAATCGTCAGCCTCTCCGGATCGTACATCGTAGCCCACGGCTCCGGCACGAGATACGGCGGATGCGGATCGAAGAAGCTCGACCATAGGAAAAACGGCTCGCCGTTCTCCTTGTACTGCGTCAGCAGCGCGTTGGTCCGCTCGGCAATCCATGCATTGTAATGGTACTTCTCCGGAATCGGCCATTGATGCCGAACGGCCCGGTCCATCGTACCGGTCGGCGGAGCGAAAAAATCGCGCCAATTCGCGCAGCCGTTCTCCTCCATCCAAATGGCGTAATGCTGCCCGACGTGCGCTTCGTTCGTATGATTGCGCGCCAGCTCCACGCGCTCGAAGCCGTAAAACGGCCCGTTGAATTTCCGCCAATAATCCAAGTCCTGCAAAATCGGGTACGATTCGAGCGACGAATATCGATCCGTTTCGCGCAGCGGCTGAAAATGGGCTTTGCCGATCAAGGCGGTCCGGTAGCCGGCGCCCGCGAAATCTTCGCCTACCGTATGCCGGTCCTCCAGCAGCTTCGTGCCGAGCGTCCATGCCCCGTGCTGGCTCGGGTACATGCCGGTAACGATCGACGCCCGAGTCGGCGTGCAGGTCGGGTTCGGGCAGTACGCCCGCGTAAACGCCGTTCCTTCCCTCGCGAGCCGGTCCAGGTTCGGCGTGCGGATTTCGCCGTTAAACGCGCCGATCGTGTTCCAATGCTGCTGATCGCTCGTTATGAGCAAAATATTCGGTCTTTTCATCGCAAAAACGGCCTCCTCTTCGATTCGTGCCCCGTCCTTTATTTTTGGGACAGCATGACATGGATCTTCTGTTCCGCTTCCCTCAACACGGTATTGGCGTCCTTGCTTCAACCGGACATCCCCCTTTGAAGGCTCGCTTACTCACAGCGCGTTCGCCGTTGTACCCTAATCATAGGCAAACGCGCCGATGTCGGTAAATATCGATCCGTTCGGTCCTGGCTTGTCAATTTGTCGGGTATACGGTACATTTGGGAAAACGCATACACGAATAGGGGGCGGAACGTTTGCAGGAGATCGCGCACGAATTCGTGACGAACCGTTTTTATTCGCCGTCGGACATCACCAACGCGGGAAGCTTGAGGCTCGTTCGCTCGGGGGTTAACGCAGCGAAACCGAATTATCATATCGGGCCGAAAAGCTTGGACTATTATAGTTTGCATTTTGTTGTGGACGGGATGGTTCACTTTACGTTCAACGGCAACCGCGTCTTGCTTTCGAAAGGGGATTTGTTCTGCATGTTTCCGGATTCGTCCGTATACGAATACCGGATCCGTCCGTCCGATCGAACGCTGCGCATGTACTGGCTCGCCTTCGACGGCCCGCAGGCGCCGATATTGCTCGATTGGCTCGACATCGAGTCTTCGCAGCCGTACCGGGTCGGGCTCGTCGACGGCAAGACGGAACGGCTGCTGCAGCGGCTGATCGACGAAACGGGCGCCGGACCCGCGGCGGAGCTGGCCCAGCTCGGCGCGGCGTACAGCCTGTTCGCGGAGCTGCAGGACAAGCACAATCGGACGAAGGCGCCCGAATCGGACTGGGTCGACGACTGCATCCGCTACATGCAGCTGCATTACGCCGAGGATATTAACGTGAAGCAGATCGCCCGTTATTTCGGCTTAAACCGCTCCTATGCGTCGACCGCGCTGACGAAACGGCTCGGGCAATCGCCGGGACGATACATCCAATCGCTGCGGCTGCAAAAAGCGGCCCGGCTGCTGCGCGAAACGTCGCTGTCCGTCACGGAAATCGCCTTGTCCGTCGGCTATCCGGATCTGTACAGCTTCAGCCGCGCGTTTGCCAAAGCGTATCGCCTCTCCCCGAGCCGCTTCCGCGCGGGTGCGGCGCAGCTGCCGCAAGAAACGGGAAAAGGCGCCCCGCCCGCATAAGCTGCGAACGCGACGCCTGCCGCGATGATTTGATGTTCAGCCGAACAGCCGTTCCGCCGCGGCTTGCTGCAAAGAGGGCGCGCGATCGTACAGCAGCAGCGCCGGCACGTCCGGCACGTGCTCCGCATCGTACGGCGAGCCGAAATGGATCAGCACGACGTCATCCGGATGCTCCGCGGCGTACCGGTTCAACGTCCGCAGCACGTCCGCCTCCATCCGCTTGTTATGCGTCAGCGCCACGAGAAGCGGCCCCTCCGGCGTTCCGCCTTCCAGCAGCGCCTTCGCCTCCGCGTACGTCTCCAGCTTCCGCTCCTCCCGGACGGTCCCGCTTTCGCGCGCGAGCTCGGCGAACCGCTCCACCTGCCTGTCCCATACGAGCGTCCAGCGCCGCTCGCGCCCCGCCCGAACCGCCGCGTCGAATCCGTTCGCGGCAAGCGCCGCCCGGCGCGCGATCGCAAGGGCGATCTCCTCCGACTCCGGCTTGCACAGCTCGCCGGGCTCGAACGGAGCCGGCTTGAACGTTTCCGGAAGCAGTCCGTATTTCGCCTTCATCCGCAAAATGCGCTCCACGGACTCGTCGATCCGCGCGGCGGACAAGCGGCCGTCGCGAACGGCCGCCAAAACGGCCGCCACCATCGGCCCCGCCTCGCTGACGGTGCGGGCGTGCGCCAGCAAAATGTCCGCGCCGGCCCGCAAAGCGAGCACGCAAGCTTCGGCTTGCGTAAACTTCGCGGTGACTCCTTTCATCGACAGACCGTCGGTCACGATCAGTCCCCGGAAGCCGAGCTCCTCGCGCAGCAGCCCCGTCGTCATCTTGTACGACAGCGACGCCGGCAGCCCCGACTCGTCGAGCGCCGGCACGGCGATATGCCCGACCATGACGGCGTCGACGCCGGCTTCGATCGCCCGGCGGAACGGAACGAGCTCGAAGCGGTCGAGCCGGTTCCGGTCGAACGGCAGCACCGGCAAGTCGAAATGCGAGTCGACCTGCGTATCGCCGTGTCCGGGAAAATGTTTCGCCGTCGCGATCATGCCGTGCTCCTGGTATCCCCGGATGACCGCGCAGCCCATCGCGGCGACTTCGTCCCGGTTTTCGCCGAACGAGTGGGTGCCGATAACCGGATTGAGCGGATTGTTGTTAATGTCCACCACCGGGCTGTAGTTGAAATTGACGCCCATCGCCAGCGACTCCTCGGCCGTCACGCGGCCGGATTCGTACGCGAGCTCGACGTCCCCGGCCGCGCCGATCGCCTTGTTTTTCGGAAAATGGACGGCTCCCCCGCTCTTCAGCTTGCACCCCGCCCCCGCCACGAAATCGGCCGAGACGAACAGCGGAATGCCGCTCCCTTCGGCGAGCGAAGCTTGCTGCATCGCCGTCGTCAGCTCGCGCACCTGCTGCGGACGATCGAGGCTGCCCATGTCGAGAAACATCCCGCCGGCCTTGTAATCCGCGATCATCCGTCTCGCGAAATCGGAAAAGACATGTCCCGTGTTGTAAAACGTAAACAGCTGCCCGACGCGCTCCTCCAGCGTCATTCGTTCCAGTCGTTTCTTTATGTCGTTCACGATCGTTCACTCCGATGTCGAATTAGTGGAATCCGCTCGATGCCGCGCCTGCGCGCATTCGCATCGTTCATGCCGTTAACCGTTTAGACGGCAAATATGTTACGTGCGCCCGGACGGTCATAAGCGGGCGCCGAACAGCTGCTCGAGCCGCTCGCTCGCTTCCGCTTCGTCTTCAAGCCGCGACCAGTAGCTTTTCAGCTCCTCGCGGACCGCCTCCAGCACGCCCGCTCCGAGGTTCAAATCGTCGTACAGCCGGCAGCGCGGCCATACGTCCGCCAGCATCGCCTCGGCGGAAGGCCGATTGCCGCGCAGCCCTTCGCGCAGCGTCAAAGCGCGGGGATGAACCGGCAGGCTGACCGTCTCGCGCCGAACGACGCTTTGCGCCGGCTCGCCGCACAAATAGCGGACGAGCTCGCGCGACGCTTCCGGATGCGGCCCGTCCCGATTGACCGCCAGGCCGGTGACGAGCAGCAGCGTATCGGACGTGCGCAGCGACGGCAGCGCGGCGACGCCGTACCGGATGCCGGAGCCGAGCAGCCGGTTCATCCCGAAGTACGTCGTCATGATCATCGACGCCCGGCCTTCCGCAAACCAGCGCTCGATATCGGCGTCGTTCTCCGCGAGCAGCGGCTGCGCCCGGCGCTGCTGGTGAATCAGGTCGCGCGCGACGCCGAGGCTCTCCCATAAAGCCGGATCCTCCGAAACGCGCTGCTCGCCCTCGGGCCGGAAACGGAAGCCGTTTTGCAGCAAAAACACCGGCCACCGGTTGAGCGACTGAATATGCGCGGCGAATCCCCATACGTCGAGGCCGCGGGCGAGCGCGCGGGCGTTTTTGAGCAGCGTGTACCACGTCCATCCGGCGTTCGGCTCTTCCAGAGCGCAGGCCTCGAAATGGTCCCGGTTGTAGCAAAGCACGACCGGCGAGCATACAAACGGCGCGGCGGCCATTCGCCCGTCGCGGTCCAGAAAAGGTTTGCGCACGACCGGATGGACCGTCTCGCCCGCAGGCGCATCGTCCATCAGCGTCATCCGCGGATCGCGGGCTTTCAGCTTCAGCGCGTCCCATGCGCTGACCGTAAAGACGTCGGCGACGCCGTGCTCCGCGTAATCGTGCGGGAACGAAGACGGCAGCAGCTTCACGCGAACGCCCGGATGCTCCCGTTCGAAGCCGGCGATGAGCGCGGGCAGCGCCGCTTCGTCTTCCATCTTCGGGTAATGGACGAGCCGAAGCGTAATCCCGCCGTCCTCCTTCGACGCCGCAGGCCCGCCCCGTCGTGCCGCCGTATCGCGCAGCCGGACGCTTCCTCCGGCGCCGGACGCCGCCTCATCCTCCGTTCCGTCCGCTCCCGTTCCTCCGGTCACCCGGTTGCCGACGCGACGTATTTTGCGGATCGCGCCTTCGGCCACCAGCTCGTCCAGCGCTCGCCGAACCGACTCTTTGCTGAGCCGGTACGTTTTCGCGAGCTCCACCTCGGACGGCAAATAGTCGCCGGGCGCGAGCCGTCCCTCCTCGATATCGCGGCGCAGCGCATCCAGCATCGCCCGGACGCGCTCGTTCCATTGTTCGCGGGTAGGTCGTGCCATGCTTGGCGTCGCCCCTTTCGGAAATATCACGATACGTATCATACCATACGACAGCCCGGAAATATAGCCTACAATAACTATTGACAGCGCATTCAAACGGATTTAGGCTATAAAAAGCATGAATTAATCGCCTACACACCTCATTTCACTTGATTTTCTAGGCGATAAAATAAACGAAGGAGGAATCGCCTTGAACCGGAAACAAAGATGGCTCTCCGCGTTGTGCGCCGCCATCGCTTTTCCCGCCCTTTCCTTGTCGGCGGCGAACGTTTATGCGGACGAATCGGTCGCCTTCGAACCGCTCGCCGTGGCGAATGCCGGGTTCGAGCAATCCGCCGACTCGCTGCCCGGCTGGACCGTCGCTCCGCCGATGCCCGCCGCCGGGCTGGACGTCCATACGGCTCGCGACTTGGCGTACGAAGGCGCAAACAGTTTGAAAATAACGGATAACAACGCCGGCAAGTCGCTCGACGTCTTCAGCGCGCCGATTCCGGTTACGGAAGGGATGACGTACCGGCTGACCGCGAAGGTGTTCGTCGAAAGCAAAAGCGTCCGCGGCTATTTAAGGTTCAAAAAAAGCGGCTCCGCCGCCGACTTGGCGGGCGGCGCCAATACGCAGCTGATCAGCGTGCAGGCCGGCGGCAACGGCTGGCAGACGATGACGATCGAAGGGATCGCCCCGGCCGGGTCGCAGTATGCCGAGATCTCGTTTTACATGGGCGCGGCCGGCACCGGAACGAGCGCCTACATCGACGACGTCAAACTCGATTGGAAGAAAACCGTCATGACCGAGCCTTTGAACCTGCCTTACGATTCTCCCGTTCTGATCGGCGATGCGGTGCAGTACGCGCTTTCGCAATCGGCCGCTTACGGAGTCGGCCCCGACGGGGCCGTCGAACAATACGTCACTACGGTCGGCTCGCCCGTCTCGTTCCATGTCGTCGACGCCGTCACGGGAGCTTTGAAGTTTTCCCAGCGGATCGACGGCTCCGCCGACACGATCTGGGCGCTCGCCCGCGCCTCCGACGGCAATGTTTATTTCAGCTCGAACGGCGTCCTGTACCGGTACGTGACGGCGGAGAAGCGCATCGAGCCGCTCGGAAGTAACCCTTCGAACAAGCAAGTGTTCGATCTGAAGGCGAGCCGCGACGGCAAGCTGTACGGCGGCACGTATTCCGGCACGAATCTCGGCCGCGTGTTCGAGTACGACATCGCGACCGGACAATTCCGCGACCTCGGCGTCATGAAGAGCGGCCAGCAGTACGCGCGCGGGCTCGGCGTAACGGACGATTACGTCTATGTCGGCATCGGCACGACGGCACACCTGATGCGCTACGACCGCCGCACCGGCGCCGTGGACGAAATCGCGATTCCGGGCGTTTCGGGCACGACGAAGACGATCTCGGAGGTCGACGTATACGGCGGCAAGCTGTTCGCCTACAGCGGCGATACGCTGTACGTCATCGACGAGCGGACGCACGAATTGGTTAACACCATCAAGTTTCAGACGAAAATTTCGCCGCCCTCGCCTTACGCTCCGAACCTGATTTACTATAAGCTCGGCGGCGAGCTGTATACGTACGATACGGCGGGCAACCGGACGGCGAAAGTCGAAGGCGTGCCGGAGCTGCCGGACGACACCGCGGTCAAAAGCCACGCCTGGATTACCCCGACGACCGGAACATTCGCCGGGCGGACGGTGCTGGCGGGCATGGCGGCGTTCGGCGAGTCGTTCCTGTACGATCCGGTATCGAATGCGTACGAGGAGCACGCGGCCGATCTGCCCACGTCGGCCACGCAGGGCAACGCGCTCGAAGCGGCGGGACCTTATTTGTTCATCGGAGGCTATCAGCGCGGCATGAGCGTCTACGATACCGCCAAGGGCGAGTTCGTCTACGCGAACAAACAGTTTCACCAGCCGGAAGGCATCGGCTTTCTCGGCGACGCGGCTTATTTCGGGACGTACAGCGGGGCGCGCCTGTACCGGCTCGACATGTCGAAGCCGCTGGAATACAGCGAATTCGACTGGGCCAACCCCGGCCTTGCTCTCGATATCGGCGACAGCCAGGATCGGCCGTTCGCGCTGACGAGCGGCGACGGCAAGCTGTTCGTCGGGACGTTTCCGACCTACGGCAATTTGGGCGGCGCGCTGACGATCGTCGAGGAAGTTCGCGGCGCGGACGGCACCGTGACGGGGACGACCTACGAAACGTTCCGCGGACTCGTGCCGAATCAAAGCGTCCTCGGTCTCGCCTACCGGAACGGCAAAGTATACGGCGGCACGTCCCGAAACGGAGGCCTCGGCGTCGAGCCGGCGGCCGACGAAGCGAAAATGTTCGTCTTCGATACGGCGTCGAAGCAGACGACGCGCATCTTCACCCCGCAAATTCCGGGAATGCGCGGCAAAGCGAACTTGATCGGCGGCCTGTCGTTCGGGCCGGACGGCTTGCTGTGGGGCGTTATGGACGGGACGGTGGACCAGACCGGCTACGACGCCGCCGTCTTCGCGATGAATCCGGATACGCTCGAAATCGTCAAAAGCAAAATCGTGACGATGTCCCCGTTCAACACGAGCAAATACCGTCCGTACTACTTGCGCTGGGGACAGGACGGGCTGCTGTACACGACGATCGGGCGCAAGCTGTTCGCCATCGACCCGAGCGACTTGCGGACGAAGCAGCTTATTCCGGACACGGTCAATTTGATGGCGCTCGGGAAGGACGACAGCATTTATTACGTGAACGGCTCGAAGCTGTACAAAATTCCGGTGCGGATCGACCATGCCCGGCTGGAGCTGACGCGCGCTTCGCTCGGAACGGGCGATACGGCCGGCGTGACCGCCTCGGTTTATTTGGCGAACGGGCTCGATGCGGAAATGGGCGGCGCTTCCGTCCGCTACTCGTCCAGCCGCCCGGACGTCGCGACGGTCGATAACGGCGTCGTGACCGCCCGGAACCCCGGTACGGCCGAGATTAGCGCCGTCGTAACGCTCGACGGCCGCACGTCGACGACCGCGGCCGTGACGGTAACGGTCGTCGGAGACCGCTTCGCCGGCTTGAAATATCAGCCTGGCGGCATGGCGAAAGGGGAGCTGGACGCTCCTCCGACGGACGGCGTTTTGCGGATCGATGCGGTGACGGCGGACGGTACGGTCGTAGCTTCCGAAACGATCCCGACGTCGGAGCGGGATCGCGTCAAATCGGGCAAAGCGACCTACGGCTTCAAAATGAACGTTCCGCTCGGGACGGCCGACCGAATCCGGCTGTATGCGTACCGGGACGGCAGCTTGTACAGCGCGTCCCCGTGGCTTGCGCGCAAGCACGGGAACGAATATCCGGAATAACGGGCCTCTGATCGTCGTACCGGGAACGTCATCTCCCCCGCAACGAAAACCAAAGCGCCGGAAGGCATATTCGCCTTCGGCGTTTTGGTCTTTTTTGCCTATTCAAATTCGACATTATCCGCTATGATGAGAGGGACGCCCGACGCCGCTGCTCGTTCATACCAACCCGGAGAGGGGAATGCGACTTGACCCTTTTTGCCGAAAGACGGTCCAAAACGATCGTACTGCTCTTATTAACGTTTCTCTTGTCGATAGCCGGTCTGCCCTTAACCGCGCCCGAAGCGTCCGCGGCCTCCTTCCAATGGCTCGGCGCCCCGAAACAGACGGTAGGCGTTACGAAGCCTCCCATCGCGTTTTATTATTCGACCGACATGACCGTTCCCCCGGATTCGTTCGCGATGTACGTCGACGGGGCGAAGGTGGCCGCCGTTTGGGATCCAAGCGAAGAGGCGTTTCTGTACACGCCCTCGGCCGATTTGGCTCCGGGCCCGCATACGGTGCGCATGACGATCCGGTATGCCGGCTACGAGCCCGTCGAGAAAACATGGACGTTTACCGTCGCGAAGGATGCGATCCAGCAGTTTGCCGCACCTAGCGCGGAGCAAACGGACGGGTTGTCCGCCGTAAACGACTACCGAACGCTGTTCGGGCTTCCCCCGGTCGTCCTGAACGACAAGCTGAACGCCGGCGCCTCCGCGCACGCCGCTTATTTGGACCAAAACAAAATCAAGCAAACGAAGGAAAGCAAAGAAAGCAAGGAAAGCCTGCACGACCAAAATCCGGACAAGCCCGGCTTCTTCGGCAAAAGGCCGCTGGAGCGCGCCGCCTATTTCGGGTACTCGTCCGGCGTCGGCGAAGACGCCGCTTATATGAAAGGGACGATCGCGGAATCGGTCGACGCGCTGTTCGACGCGCCGTACCACCGCTCTCCGTTTTTGAATCCGTATTTGAAGGAAGTCGGAATCGGCAAGTCCGGCAACTATACCGTCATCGAGTTCGGCCAGGAGCGGGAAGCGGAGCCGAAGCCGGTCGTTTCGCCCGCGGACGGCGACCGGTACGTGCCCACCTCGTTCGACGGCAACGAAGAACCGGACCCGCTGCGCATTCATGCCGGCAGCGAGTACCCCGCAGGCTACCCGATCATGGCGGAATATTTCGGCTCCGGCATCGATCAAGTGAAGGTGCTCGGCGCCGACTTGACGGACAACGATACGAAAAAAACGGTCGAATTCGCGCTGAATACGCCCGATACCGACAAATCGCTGAACGCCGCCGTCATCTTAATTCCGCGCAAGCCGCTTCGGCCGGATACGAGCTACCACGTCATGCTTTCGCTGCAGCTGACCAAGAAGGACGGCAGCCGCATAACGGAAGTGAAGGAGTGGGATTTCACGACCGAGCCGGCCGACGGGATCGGCAAAAAGCTGCTGCACCAAAGCCCCGCCGACTACAAAAAGAAGTTCGTCTCGTCTTCCCCCGTTCGGCGGACGGCCGCCTTCGGGCTCGACGACCGCCATTATACGGTCGACGGCTTCCGCTTCCCGATGAAGCTGAAGCCCGCCCTCCTGGACGGCTCGTCGTACTTGTACATCCGCGACTTGGCGGCGGCGCTCGGGGCGGGCGTCGAATGGGATGCCGACAAGCGGGCCGCGGTGTATACGAAAGGAAAGCTGAAGGTTACGCTGTATACGATGAAAAACGAGATCGAAGTGAACGGCGAGCCGCGGCAAACCGACAGCCCGGCCAAGCTGATCGGCGAATATACGATGGTGCCGGTCCGGCTGCTGTCCGAGGTGCTGGGGGCGAAGGTATCGTTCAACGAGGCGACGCGCACGGTGACGATTACGTATTGACCCCGCATCCGGTAGGGTATGCCCATTACGCCGGCGCGGAAAAAAGGACTTCGGGACGGAAGCTTCCATCCCGTAGTCCTTTTTCTTCGGCAGTGGCGTCCGAGCCGCCCGGCCCCGCTCCGGCTGCCGGCTCATCCCGCCGCGCTCGCCGCCATCGCCGCAGCCGCTCCCGCCGCCTAGTCGACGAGGAGGACGACTTTGCCGCGGCCGTGCCCCGACTCGACTTCGCGATGGGCGTCCGCCGCTTTTTCGAGCGGGTGGACGCTGCGGACGAAAATGCGCAGCTTCCCCTGCGCATACAGATCGAGAAGCTCCCGCAGGCGGGCCGCGGAACGTTTGCTGCCGATCCAGCGCACCCCGAGCTGCTTGTAGTGCTCGAAGGCGAAAATCGTGCCGACGCGGTCTTTGTCCTTGACCAGCTCCAGCGCAACCCGCAGCCCGTCGACGCTCGCGGCGTCGAGGGCGGCGTCCAGCCCGTTCGGGGCCAGAGCCCTCACCCGGTCCAGCAACCCGTCTCCGTATGCGACCGGAATCGCGCCGAGCGACCGCAAGTAGTCGTGATTCGCTTCGCTCGCGGTGCCGATCACGGTAGCTCCGCGCTCGCGGGCGACCTGTACGGCCACGGTGCCGACCCCGCCGGCCGCCCCGTTGATCAGGACGATATCGCCTTTGCCGACGCGAAGCTCCTCGAGCGCGGTATGGGCGGTTTGCCCGGCGCCGGACAATCCCCCGGCTTGCTCCCACGGCATGCCCGCCGGCTTGGGAACCACTTGGTCGGCCGGGACGACCACGTATTCCGCATAACAGCCGAGTACCCGGAAGCCGACGACCTCCTCGCCGACCGACAGCCCCGTCACCCCTTCGCCGATCCGATCGATCACCCCGGCGAACTCGTTGCCCGCCACCTGCGGGAAGCTTACTTGGACGCCGGCCGGCATCCAGCCCGAGCGCACCGAGCAGTCGACCGGCTGCACGCCGGCGGCTTTGACGCGAACCCGCACCTCGCCGGCCCCGGCTTCGGGCGCCTCGAGCTCGGTCAGACGTAAAACCTCCGGTCCGCCGAATTCGAAAAACGCCGCCGCTTTCATTTTGCCTTTGCCATCGATCACGAACGATCGCCCTCCTCTATCTCCATCTTGCCGGATAAACGATTGTGCTCCTTGCACGTCTTATTCTATAATGAGCAATGAATAAACAAAAATATATATTTGATTATATAATTCATAACTTCAAGTATATAAGGAGGCGGATCGCATGGAGCTGCTGCAGCTGCACTATTTTCGAACGGTCGCCGCCATGGAGCATATGACGAAGGCGGCTCAACAGCTGCGGATCGCGCAGCCGGCGCTCAGCAAGACGATCGCCCGGCTGGAGGAGGACGTGGGCGTGCCGCTGTTCGATCGAAACGGCAGGCACATCCGGCTCAACACGTACGGCAAAGCGTTTCTGCAAAAAGTCGAGGCGGCGCTCGATTTGCTGGAGGAGGGCAAAAAAGAAGCGAACGAGCTCGCCGGGCTGGAGCACGGAAGCATTCATCTGGCGACCTCGACGCTGGAGCTGCTGTCGGAGCCGCTCGGCGCCTTTCTGGAGCGGCGTCCCGACGTCGACTTCCGCATCACGCAAAGCTCCGCGGACGAGATGGCCGCCCTGCTCGCAGCCGGCGACGTCGACCTTTGCTTCACCGTCCTGCCGATCGAGGGACCGGACTATCGTTCCGTCTCCGTGCTGCAAGAAGACGTCTATTTGGCGGTTCCTCCCGGACACCGGCTGGCGGGCCGCCGCAGCGCCCGCTTGTACGAAGTGGCGAACGATCCGTTTATCGGCTACAAGGAAGGACTGCTGTTCCAGCCGATGAACGACTCCTTTTTGCGCGAAGCCGGGTTCGCGCCGAAATTCGTCTGCCGGGTCGACGAGCCTTCTGCGATCGCCCGCCTGGTCCGGGCCGGACTCGGCGTCGCCCTTGTCGGAGGATGCGGCAAAAACGCCGGGGTGCCGCTCAACCTGCTGCGCATCGAGGAGCCCGTCTGCCGGCGCAACTTCCGGCTCGTCTGGAACGGCAAACGGTATTTGTCCAAAGCGGCCGTCCATTTCCGGGACTTTCTGGCCGATTACTTCGCGGCCGCCCAACAAAAAGGCCGGCCCGGGGCGTAATTCCCCGCGGCCGGCCTCGGCAAGAGCGCCGTTTCAGAAGTTAATTTTGCTTTCGATAAACGACTTCAGCTCGGCGATCGGCATCCGCGTTTGTTCCATCGTATCGCGGTCGCGAACGGTCACCTGGCCGTCCTGCTCGGACTCGAAGTCGTACGTGACGCAGAACGGCGTGCCGATTTCGTCGTGGCGGCGGTACCGTTTGCCGATCGAGCCCGCCTCGTCGTAATCGACGTTGAAATGCTTCGCCAGCTCGGCGAACACGTTGCCCGCGCCTTCGGACAGCTTCTTCGACAGCGGGAACACGGCCGCCTTGAACGGCGCGAGCGCCGGGTGCAGGTGCAGCACGGTGCGGCTGTCGTCGCCTTCGAGCCTCTGCTCCTCGTACGCGTCGATCAGAAACGCCAGCGTCACCCGGTCCGCGCCGAGCGACGGCTCGATGCAGTACGGCACGTACCGCTCGTTCGTCTCCTGGTCGATGTAGTTGAAGTCTTCGCCCGAATGCGCCATATGCTGCTTCAAATCGTAGTCGGTGCGGTCCGCGATGCCCCACAGCTCGCCCCAGCCGAACGGGAACTTGAATTCGATGTCCGTCGTCGCGTTGCTGTAGTGGGACAGCTCATCCTCCGAATGGTCGCGCAGGCGGATGTTCGCTTCGTTCAGGCCGAGCGATTTGAGCCACTCGAAGCAGAACGTGCGCCAATATTCGAACCATTTCAAATCTTCGCCCGGCTTGCAAAAAAATTCAAGCTCCATCTGCTCGAACTCGCGCGTCCGGAACGTAAAGTTGCCCGGCGTAATTTCGTTGCGGAAGCTTTTGCCGATTTGGCCGATGCCGAACGGCATTTTTTTGCGCATCGTCCGCTGCACGTTTTTGAAATTGACGAAAATGCCTTGCGCCGTTTCCGGACGCAAATAAATTTCGTTCGCGCTCGATTCGGTGACGCCCTGGAACGTCTTGAACATCAGGTTGAACTGGCGGATGTCGGTGAAGTCGCGGCTGCCGCAATCCGGACAGGCGATCTGATGCTCTTCGATCAGCGCCCGCATCTGGTCGAACGACAAGCCGTCGACGACCATCTCGATGCCTTTGTCCGACAGCGCGTTCTCGATCAGCTTGTCGGCGCGGTGGCGCGCCTTGCACTGCTTGCAGTCGATCATCGGATCGTTGAAATTGCCGACGTGGCCGGAAGCGACCCACGCTTGCGGATTCATCAGGATGGCGGCGTCCAGGCCGACGTTGTACGGCGATTCCTGGATGAATTTTTTCCACCATGCCCGCTTGATGTTGTTTTTCAGCTCGACGCCGAGCGGGCCGTAATCCCATGTGTTCGCGAGTCCGCCATAGATCTCCGAACCCGGAAAGACGAAGCCCCGATGCTTGGCCAGCGCTACGATTTGGTCCATGTTGACACTCATTACCGCTTCTCTCCTTTTGCGAAAGTAGAAAGTAGTCGGCCATGCGGAACAATAAAAAAAGCTCTCTCCCATGGCATTCGACGATGCCTAGGGACGAGAGCTTCGATTCGCACCCGCGGTTCCACCCTAGTTGACGCGCCCCGCCGCAATTCCGCCTATAGCGTCATTGCAAGCCGTCCGGTCGATGCCCGAACGCGCGTCCCCTTTCTTCGACTGCGGCTCCGGATTGCCTTTTCCCCGCTACTTCCCCCGGGCTTTCACCGTCCCCGGGTCGCTTGTGCGAAAGTGGCTGCGGGTACTATTGATCCATCACGGCCGCGCTTATGCTTTGCACATCATTGTACCCAACTTTATAAAAAAAATCAATCGCTCGGCGGGATAAAGGGCGGAGCCGCTTGGGTTGACGGTTGCGGGGTTGGGGATCGCTCGCTGCTTAAGACAAGCTGGCGATGTCATCGCGGCTTCGTCGACAGTGTCGGCAAAAAGTCGGCATCTAACGTTCCAACTGCGTCGTCAGCAGAGATTAGCCGGAATTCCTCCCTCTAAGTTGGAGCAAAGGACTCGAGATTGACGATTTTACTGGAAAACCTACAGCTAACTTCGGGACAGTTGGACAAACGCACAGTTTCGCCGAAATTAACTGTAGGTTTTCCCGTTCTGCAACGCAAAGCGAGGCGATCGCAGCAAATAGCAGGACGTTTTCCCGTTCTTCTGCGACTGCCCCAAATCGAACGGAGCGGCGAACCCATCCGGTACGGCAACGCCTCTCGCCGCCCCTCTTAATCGAGTTTTTCTCGTACAGCTCAGCCTCAAGTCCGCCCGATCGTTCCGAAGCCAGTTCACCGTCCAAAATCGCGGCTCATTCCGCCGCCAAGACTCTTACCGCTTGAGCGGCGTATAAAAGTTTTGCGTATAATACACGCGCATCGAGCCGCCGAAGTAGACGCCTACGCCGAGCCGCGTCGTCTCCCCGAGCAAGCTTTCGCGGTGTCCGCTGTACGAATTGAGCCATCCCGAATGGGCGACGATCGCGTTCGGCTGACCGGCCGCGATGTTTTCCGCGCCGATCTCGTAATCGACGCCGGCCCGTTCGAACCGCTCCCGGATCGTATCGCCTTGCGGGCTCTTATGGTCGAAATAGCCGTTGTCCGCCATATCCTTGCTGTGCCCGTAGGCGATCGCCGCCATCGTATCGTCCCACTGGAACGGCTTCAGTCCCCGTTTCGCCCGCGCGGCGTTGGCCAGATCGAACACTTCCTTCTCGAAGGCGGTCCGCAGCGCGTCGCTCGGCGTGCCGTAATAGTCGGTCTTCGCTTCCTCCGTCTCCTTCGCGATCAGCTGGATCGCTTCCAGGGCGCTGTTTTCGTGCGTATCGTAATAGAACGTCACATAGCTGTCGTCGATTTCGTAGACGCCGTCCTCTTTGCCGGGATTGTTCAGGATATAGCGGGTAAAGGCTTTCGTAATCGATTCGAGCGGCTTGCCGAACGCCTTCGTCACGTCCTGCGCCGTTTTGCCCGGACCGATTTCGGCTTTGGCCGACGTCCACGCCGCGGAATTCGTATACAGCCCGACGACGAAGCCGTCCTTGACGCCGATCTGCGCGTATTGCGAATAGTCCTGATTGTAAATATACCATTCGAACCCGTATTCGCTCGCGTCTTTGCGGGCCGGCTCGCCGAGCTTCGAGCGGACGGACTGCTCCGAATCGCCGAGCGATACGCCGCGCACCGTAAACGCCCGGGACGGCGCCGGAAGGCCGGTCAGCGTCAGCTTGCCGTTTATCACATTGCGGATGAGCTGCACCGCTTCGGCGCGGGTGACGGTATCGGACGCACCGAAGCCTTCCACCGTCGCCGACGTTTTCCCTTGCGCCAGCCCTTTGTCCAGCAAGTAGCGGATCGAGCCGGCCGTATCCAGATCCTGTCCGACCGATGCGGCGATGAGGCGCGCCACCTGGCCGCGCGCGTACGGATCGCCCGCGCGTCCCGCGTCGACAGGCAGCCTCAGCTGCTTCGCATACGCGTAGTAGCCCGCGTACCACGGATCGTTCGGGCCGGACGCCGCCATCGTCTTGCCGGTGAAAGCGCGGAGCAGCATCGCGACGAATTGCGCTTCGCTGACCGTCTGATCCGGCTTGAACGTGCCGTCCGGAAAGCCGTCGACGATGCGCTGCGACACGGCCCAGTCGATCGCCGCTTTCCCCCAATGGCCGGCCGTGTCGGTAAAACCGGCCGACGCCGCCAAGGCCGCAACCGGAGCGGCCGCATCGCCTCCCGGCTCCGCCGAGGCCAGCGCCGACGAAAGCAGCAGGGCGGGCGCGAGCAGCGCCGATAAGGTCCATTTGCCGATATGTGCATAGCGATAGTCGGTTTTCATTAGGCTCCCCTCCCATCCCGATACGTTCGACGCCGGCGCCGGATTTTCCTGTTTCCGGACGAAAATGGGTACAACGGGCCGGACGGTCCGCCATAAAACAAACATACCGGCCGGAGCCCGTTTCCGGGCACCGTTCCGGCATGTTTGTTTTCGCTATGCGCTATGCGGCTACTTGTTTTTGTCCGCCTCGATCGCCTTCTTGACCGCTTCCTCGGCATCCCGCAGCGCCGTATTGACGTCCTTGCCCTCGTACAAAATGCCGCGCAAGGCGTTCGTTCCGAGCTGCGTCGTCGCGGCCGAGTAATATTTGCTCTGGGGCGACGGCTTCGCCATATTTTTCAGCGGGATCGCGGCGATATTGCGCCCTTTGTACAGCGGAGCGTCCTGGCCGAACACTTTCGGAATGTTCGGGCTGCTCAGCGCCGGGATGAACGTCGCCGCCTTCGCCTTCTCCGTCAGAAACGCCTCGGTGGACAAAAAGTCCATCACCTGGTACGCGTCGTCCTTGTATTTGCTGCCGACGTTCAGAAACATGAAGGTCGGATACGGCTGCGGGCCGAAGCCGTTCAACGTCGGGTACGAGACGATATCCCAGTTGAGCGGGGCCAAATCTTTCTCGACGTGCAGGCCGCTGACCGGCGTCCACATCGCCGACACTTGGTCCTGGAAAAACATTTTGACCAAGCTGTTCATCTTCGTCTGATCCGGATTGAAGCCGGGGATTTGGTAAAAGCGGGCGATGTTGTTCATGAGGCTCTTGACGTCGTCGTTCGTCAGCGACACCTGCAGCGTCTGCGGATCGACGAAGTTGAGCGACATTTGGTTGCGCAAAAAGTAATGGTTCGGCGAAATCGTGAAGCCGTAATATTGGACGCCGCCTTCGTTGCGCGTCAGCTTGACCGACAAATTGTACAGCTCGTCCCAGGTGATGCCGTCCTTCGGGTAGGCGACGCCGAACTTGTCGAACAAGGTTTTGTTGTAGTAAATGACGGCCGCCTGATTGTCGAACGGCAGCGCGTACAGCTTGCCGCCGCTCATTTGCCGGATCATCTCGAGCGTCTGCGGCTCGAAGCGGCTTAAATCGGTCTTGTATTTTTTGACGAGCGGTTCGATGTCGTACTGCGTGTTGTTCAGGAAGACGCTGTTGTAGGCGAGGCCGACCGAGCCGAAAATGACGTCGATCGGCTGGTTCGACGCGATCAGCTTGTCGAGCGCCCCGCTCGTGGTAGGGATGAGAACCGGAGTAATGTGCGGGAATTTTTCCTTGATCGCTTTGCCGAACTTTTCTTCGAAGTAGCCTTCGGCGTTGAAGTTGGAGCCGACGTTGTAAAAATATAGCGTGATCGGCTCTTTTTTCTCGGGCTGGGCCGGAGCCTCCCCCGCCCCTTTGCCGGCATCCGGCGCGCCCGCCCCGGAACAGGCGGCGAGTACGAGCAGCAGTCCCGCCGCTCCGATCGCAATCGATGGCTTCAGCATGAACGACACCCTCTTCTTTTTTTGGTTTATAAGCGCTTTCAACATCGATAATCGCTTCCATACCGGTATGAAAGATGTATGCTGTAATGCGATTACAGCCATTATAGACGGTTTTTTCCGAAAATACGTGCCAAAATCGATCGTTTCATGAGACAAAACATGTATGTTCGCCGCCGCTAAATGGGCATCGCATGCAGCTTGCGGAATTTCGAGGGATTCATCCGCGCATATTTCGTAAACATGCGGCTGAAATAGTAGCCGTTGTCGTAGCCGCATTGGCGGGCGATGTCGTCGAGGGTGCAGTCGGTCTGGACGAGCAGCCATTTCGCCCGCTCCATCCGGATCGAGAACAAATAGCGGGACGGAAGCAGCCCGAATATGCTTTGGAACCTGCGGGTGAATTGGACGGGATGCATGTCGAACAGCTTGGCGACGTCGCGCATTTGAATGTCGGTAAAGGCGTGGCGGTCGATCCAGTCTTTCGCCTCCCGCATGAGCGGATCCTTCGACGCGCCGTCGTACCTCGTCAGCGATTCGACTTCGGCGCCGAACAGCATCCAGACGTCGTTGACGTAGTGGACGACTCCCCGGTTCGTATGCATGTCCCCGATCATGAAATGGCCGAGCAAATGCCGGAAATTGTTGAACAGCCGGTCCTGCTCGGGTGTCGTGAATTTGTAGCCGAACCAGTCGCGCAGCAGCCGTTCGATCCGCTCCTCCTCGTCGGCCGCGCAGTCCGATAGGACGAACTTGATATAGAAAAAGGATAGCGGAGTCAGCATTTCGCGGCGAAAGTCGAGCGCCGGCGGACAAAGCACGATGTCTCCGGCCGAAGCTTCGCCGGGCACGTCGCCGATCCGGTACCGGAAGCGGCCTTCCTCGACCGCCATCATCGTCCATACGGCGGCGCGTTCGTTCTGGAGCAAAAATTTCGGCTTTTTCCTCCAGTAATTCGCGTTCAAGAGAGAAATCGGATAAGCCAACGGCATGATCGCCAATCCCCCAATACCCGTTTATGGATTCCGCCGTTTCCGGCGTATCCTATTTCGCGCCGTTAACGCCGATCGGGAGCGTCCGGCCCGGTCGGAAATTAAGTATAAATTTTTCTAATTATATGCATTTCGGCAAGCGGACGATGTCACTATACTTGTGTATGAAAGCGCTTAATCTCATCGGCATGAAACGAATACGGACAGGGGGACGACGGTATGGCTGACTTCAGTCGGCTGACGTACTACGAGCCGAAACCGGCGAGCGACAAGCCGCTGCGCATCGAAGCCGACCTTTGCGTCTACGGCGGCACCGCCGCCGGAATCGCCGCGGCGGTGCAGGCCAGCCGAATGGGGCTGCGCGCCGTGATCGCCGAATTCGGCCGCCATGCGGGCGGCATCGCCGCAAGCGGGCTCGGCAGCACCGATCACGGCAACAAGGCGGCGATCGGGGGAATCGCCAAACAATTTTTCCGCGATCTGGGGACGTATTACGGCACCTCGGCGGAGGACGGTCTCGTCTGGTATTTCGAGCCGCACGCCGCCCGGCGCATATTCCGGGAATGGCTGGAGCGGGCCGAGGTTCCGATTTATTACGAGCAGCATTTGGCCGGCGTCGAAATGCGGTCGGGCAAAATCGCGTCGATTTCGATGGAGAACGGGAATACGTTTTCCGCCGCGATGTTCATCGACGCAACGTACGAAGGCGACTTGATGGCCCGCGCCGGCGTCTCGTACCACGTCGGCAGGGAGTCGAACGCCGTCTACCGGGAAACGCGCAACGGCATCCAGTTCGGCTCGCATCACCACATGTTCAACGCCGCCGTCGACCCGTACCGGATCGAAGGGAAGCCGGACAGCGGCCTTTTGCCCGGCATCATGGATGTCGAGCCGGGTACGCAGGGGCAGGCCGACCGATCTATTCAAGCGTACAACTTCCGCATTTGTTTGACAAACGTACCCGGCAACCGGGCACCCATCCCGCAGCCTCCCGGCTACGATCCCGACAGGTTCGCCCTGCTGGCCCGCTACATCCGGGCGGGCGTATGGGACTACCGCTACAAACCGCCTCAGCTGCCGAACGGCAAAACCGACACGAACAATTTCGGCGCCGTCAGCACCGACCATATCGGAGCGAACCACGAATGGCCGGAAGCCGACTACGCGACGCGGGAGCGACTGTTTCAAAGCCATGTCGCGTACAATATGGGCCTGCTTTATTTTTTGGCGAACGACGAAAGCATCCCGCTCGAGCTCCGGCAGCAGCGAAGCCAGTGGGGACTGGCCGCGGACGAATTCGTCGATACGGCGAACTGGCCGCATCAGCTGTACGTGCGGGAAGGCAGGCGGATGGTTTCGGACGTCGTCATGACCGAACGGCACTGCCGCCATTTGCAGGTCGAGGGCGATTCGGTCGGGATGGCCTCCTATACGATGGATTCCCACAACTGCAGACGTCTCGTGCTCGAAGGGCTGGCCGTCAACGAAGGCAATGTGGAAATCGCCGTGCCCGGGCCGTACCCGATTTCGTACCGGTCGATCGTCCCGAAGGGCGACGAATGCGTCAACCTGCTCGTTCCGGTCTGTTTGTCCGCCTCGCATATCGCGTACGGCTCGATCCGCATGGAGCCGGTGTTCATGATTTTGGGCCAGTCGGCGGCCACGGCGGCCGCGATCGCGATCGCGGACGGAACGGCCGTTCAAGACGTCCCGTACGGCAAGCTGAGGGAACGGCTGCTGCGGGACGGCCAAGTGCTGGAGCTGCGGTAAAACGTCATTTTCGAAAGGGTGTTGCGCTTGAAACAATGGGGGATTCTTGCTTTGGCATCCGCCGTTCTGCTCGTTTCGGCTTGCGGAAAAAGCGGCGGAGACGCTTCGCCGGGAACCGCGCCCGATTCGGCGAAGGAGCCGCCGAAGCCGTTTACGCTGAACTATTACACCAACTTGAATCCGCAGACGATGGAGCTGGAGAAAGCGATCATCCAGGCGAAATTTCCGCATATTACGGTCAATCCGACGTTTTACAGCGCCCAGATGAAGCCCGAGCATTTGGCGCCCGCCGGGAACATCCCGGATTTGATCTCGTTTACGATCGGATCGCTGTGGGATTTCCGGGACGCGAACCTGCTGTCGGACTTGACGCCGTTTATTAAAAAGACCGGGTTCGACATGAACCGGTTTTTGCCGAACGTGCTGGAATCGGTCCAGTCTTACTCCGACAGCGGCGAAATTTTGTTTATCCCGTATACGCTCAGCAGCAACGTGCTCTACTACAACAAAAACATTTTCAACAAATTCGGGGTGCCGTACCCGAAAGACGGAATGACGTGGGACGAAGTGAGCGAGCTGGCCAAAAAGCTGACCCGCCAGGACGGCGCCGTGAAATATAAAGGCTTTCAATTCCAGCTGCAAAATTTGACGTGGAAAAATCAGCTCATGCTGCCGCTCGTCGATGCGGGAACGTACAAAACGCTCGTGAACGGCCCCGGCTGGAAGCGGTGGCTGGAGACGATGGGCGGCTTCTTCTCCATTCCGGGCAACGAGGTCGGCGGCTCGTTCGACAAAGCGCAGGACGTGGCGATGTACTCCGGCCCGAACATGCTCAGCACGCTGCCGGAGGCGGCGAAAAACGGCCTCGACTGGGACGTCGTATCGCTGCCCGTCTTCCCCGGCAACCAGGCGGGAGGCACGCAGCTTATATCCCCGTTCTACGCGATGCCGCCCAAAGGCAAATATATGGACGACGTGTTCCAGGTGATCGGCTACATGCTTTCCGAGGAGGTGCAGACGATCAAGTCGCGGAAAGGGCTCGTGCCGATCATCAACAGCGACTCCGCCGCCGCGCAATACGGCAAAGATCTGGAGGGCGTCGAAGGGAAAAATTTGGCCGCCTTCTTCAAGGATAAAGTCGGCAAGCCGTTCAAAACGACCAAATTCGACGACATCGCCAAGACGGTCATCTATACGGAAATGCTGCCGGCCTATTCCAAAGGCGGCAAAGACATCAATACGGTCATGCGCGAGGCGGAGGAGAGCATCAACAAAAAAATCGAGGAAAAACGCAAGTAATCCGCCGTTTCGCACCAAAAAGGAAAAGGAACTGCCGCCGTTCGCCGACCTCCCGATCCATACGCCTTGACAAGGCCGGGGCGCGGCCGGTCGGGTAACGAAGCGCAGCTCCTTTTCGTTCGTGCGGCCGTACGGGGCTTGCTGCCGTCTTACTCTAACGCGACGTTCCACTTGTACAGCTTCGTCCCGTAGCAGTTGAAATAAACCGATCCGTCCGGCGTCCGCGCCGCCGTCGACACGTGCCCGGGCAGCCCGCCCAGCGGCTCGGCCGTCATCCGGTTCGCGTCGATCGCGAACAATGTCTTTTCGCCGAAGGCAGCGATCCGGTCCGGGCCGAGTGCCAGCAGGCAGCCGCATCCTTCGCCGAGCGGAATGCGACGCAGGAACGATGCCGTCTCCGGCTCGAACACGGCGATCTCTTTGCCGACCCGCAGCCATACGAGGCCCGCCGCCGCGAGTACCGCGCCGGGCCGCTCCCCTCGCTCGAACCGGTGCAAAAACGAGATGCGCCCTTCCGTCTCCCACATCGCGAAATGGCACGGCTCGTCGCGCGCCTTCAGTCCGTTGCCGCCCGTTCCGGTCGTAAAATACAGCCGTTTGTCGTCGGCCGTCAGCCCGCCGATTTCCTGTCCCGGCACCGGATCGTACCACGACGTCACTTCCTTCGTCCCGATGTCGATGCGCGACAGTCCGCCGCCGTATACGCCGTATTTGGCCATCCACCCGGTCCATACGCCTCCGTCCGGTCCGACGACCGACTTCGCATGGGGCCGGATGAGCTCCGGACCGACCGGGCGAAGCGTGCGCGGGTTGACGTTGCCGTACTGGTCCCACGGCTCGCCCGGACGGTACACGATATGGTCGCCACCGGCGTACGCCGCCATGAACAGCTCGTCGCCGGCGAACGCCATGCCGTACACTTCCCCGCCGGCGTTGCACACCGCCCCCGAATTCCAATAGGAGCCGTCCTTCGGATCGTAGCGGAATATCGTTTGGCCGAAGCCGCTCGACCCCCACAGTACGCCGTCCCGATCGGAGATGACGGTATGAATGCGAGTCGCCGGCGCTTCCGTCGGAATCGGCCGGAGGTTCGGCTCGCTCTCGCCGGGAGGCAGGATAAAGTAGTCCTGCCCTTTGACTCCCGCCCGGGAGCCGTCCCGCAGCGGAATATAGCGGACGCTCAGACGGCCGCCTATTTTCATCTCCCTCGACTCCAGCATGCCGCTCCATCGCTCCGCCAAATCGCCGTCGACGGGCTGCATCGTTTTCGCGTCATAAAAACGGTTTTCTCCGTCGAGCGTCGTGCAAACGAACGTCTCCGTCACTTGCCGGATCGTCTCGCCCGGCGAGCCGAAGTCGGCGAACGTTTCCGACGCGATATCCCATACCCGCAAAAACGGCGTATCCATTCCTCCGCTGATGAAGATGCTCCCCGGCGCTCCGCCGTACACGTTTCGGCTGTACATGTCTTTCGGGTTCGCCGAGACGCGCCCGACGTCGACCAGCTCATGCTTCGCCGGGTCGTAGCGCAGCAGCGCGCAGCCGGGATACGTTCCGCCGTACACGAGACCGTCCGAGCCGACGACCAAATTCCAAATGTATTTCTCCGACTCGATCCGCAGCGGCTTCGCCCATTCCCGCGTTCGCAGGTCCAGGCTGTGCAGGTAGCCGTAGTCGGGGCAAGTTCCGATCAGCAGCTTGTCGCCGAGCGGCAAAACGGCCCATGCCCCCGAATCGCCGGGAAGCCGGATCGCCTCCCCCTCGTGCGTCTCCGTATCGATCAGAATGAGGTTGCCGACGGACCCGGCCGCGAAATTGGACAGCACCAGCTTCTCCCGTCCGTCCTTCGGATCGATGAGCGCCACCGCGCCCAAAATGTTGAAATTGCGGCAGGGCTCCGCCGCCTCCGCGTACATGGCGCGCTCCGTGCGAGTTTCCATAGGTTCCTCCCGATTTTGGCCCATCAGGCCATGGTTGACAGCGGGCAGTCGCAGTCATTGTAATACGATTGCAATCGTTTGCAGCAGACGAAAACTGATATTGCGCCGGTCATTTTTTGACTTTTTCGGTTCATCCCCGTCCCGCATCCGCTTTGGACGCATCCGCTTCCGAACCGGCATGATTTGCCGATAATGGGGCATAGTAAAGTTGCGTAAAAACCGGCGGATTTCGATCGCGAAGCCTGGCCGGCCGATGACTCGGCATTTGGCGCCGAAAACGAAAGCTTTCCGAACCCGCATTGAAGGAGGACTACTGCTAACATGAGCGAACATGACCGCATGAACCCGATGTCCGGCGAGCCCGTGGAAATCGACGGCGTTTATTCGAATGAATGGGGGCGCGAGCAGTTTTTGCAGAAGGGCGACGTTTTCCCGGCCGATCCGCAGCTCGGCACGACCGCCTGGGAGCTGGTGCGCTACAGCGTGGATCGCCTGACGGGCGAAACCGAGCACGCCCATTTGAATTTGGCCGACAAAAACGAGCAAAGCGGGCACGGCTCCCCGCGCAAGCATGTGGACCGGGGAGACAAGTAACGGGGAAAGGGACGTCGAACGTCCCTTTTTTAGAGCGGGAAAAACGGGGTCTTCGGTTTACAATAATCTTACTTGACTTCACCAAGTTATTTTTATATGATTACTTACGAAAAGTAATATACAAACAAATCAACAAGGTGAACTTCGACTCGAAGCCCTTCGATGAAAGGTGAGAAAGATGGGGTTTCTGGACAAATTATTCGGGAAACCGACCAAGGAGGAACGTCAAGTGGCAAATTTAAAAATCGGCATTATATTGGGCAGCACGCGTCAAGGCCGCGTCAGCCCGCAGGTAGGTCAGTGGGTGAAAGGAATCGCCGACAAACGCGGCGACGCGGATTACGAAATCGTCGACATCGCCGATTTCAAGCTGCCCTTCCTTGGAGAAACGAGCGGCGACGAGCCGGGGATCCAAGCGTGGTCGCAGAAGCTTTCCAGCCTGGACGGCTTCGTCTTCATCGTCCAAGAGTACAACCACAGCATTACCGGGGCGCTGAAAAACGCGCTGGATATGGCCCGCGAAGAATGGAACAACAAGGCGGCCGGCATCGTCAGCTACGGTTCGACGGGCGGCGCCCGCGCCGCCGAGCATTTGCGCGGCATCTGCGGCGAATTGAAAATCGCCGACGTTCGTACGCATCCGACGCTTTCTCTGTTCACCGATTTCGAAAACTTCACGACATTCAAGCCGGCCGATCTTCATCTGAATAACGTCAATACGATGCTCGACGAAGTCGTGGCCTGGAGCGGCGCGCTGAAAACGCTGCGTTAAAGCAGAAGAACCTTCGAATCCGCGTTTCGCGCGGAATCGAAGGTTCTTTTTCGCTTAACGGCCGAGCGCCGCATCCGGCAGAAGCCGGTCCAGCGCGTACACGTTCGCCAGCCTTTTCGGAGCGAAGTCCGAGGCGAAGCCGAAGGCCAACTCGGCTTTTTGCGGATGCTTCGGATTCGGCAGCCGCATGCCGACATCCATGTCTCTCGCCTCCGATCGTTCGCCCCGTTAATTTTTAAGCAGCCGCTCCGTTTCTTTCTTGAACGTGTCGAGCGTCGTCTCGATATTTTTGCCGTCGTACATAATGGCCTGGATCGCCTTGAAAAACTCCTGCATCACTTGCGGCCAGGCGACGTGCTTATTCGTGTCGGTCGCGTATTGCAGCTGGTCGTACGCAACTTTGCGGTTCGGCTCCTTCGCCCAAAGGTCTTTCATTTGCTGCGACTCGACCATTTTTTTCGTAAAAGGCAGATAGCCGGAGTCGAGCACGAACTGCAGCCCGCCCTTCGGATCGGTCATCATCCAACGGATGAATTCCCATGCCGCTTCCTTATTTTTGGAGCCGGCCATCAAAGCGATGTTCGCTCCCCCGGTCGGCGTCGCGTACACCTGATCCATAGGCAAGTATGCCGTCGCGTAGTCGAATTTGACGCTGTCCTTCAAGCTGCCGATCACGCCGGTCGACTGGAACATCATTCCGATTTTGCCGCTGGTGAACATTTGGTTGACGATATTGCCGGAGTCTTGGGCCGGCGGGTAGTACAAGGCGCCCGTGCTTTGCAGGTCCTTCAAAAATTTGAACGTCTTGACGCCTTCTCCGCCCGCGAAGCCGATCGACGTGCCGGCGTCGTTGAAAAACTTGCCCTTCGCCTGCGAAATCATCGCGATCGGATACCACGTATCGTACGGCATGCTGTAGCCGTAGCGCTTGTATTCGCCGTTTTCCTTGACGACGAGCGCTTCCGCCACCTTTCTCAGCTCCTCCCACGTTTTCGGGACGGCGAGCCCTTTCTCGTCCAGCATCGTCTTGTTGACGTGCAGAATCGGCGTCGAACGGTTGAGCGGCAGCGAGACGAGCTTTTTGTTGAACGTCGAATGGCCCATCAAGCCGGGCGTAAAGTCGTCCACGCTCATGCCGGACGTTTTCAGAAAAGGCGTCATGTCTTCGAGCACGTCCGAGTCGGCGAACATTTGCACATAGGCGCGCTCCAGCATCGTGACGTCCGGTCCGGATTTCGCCGCGACGGCCTGCTGCAGCTTCGTCACCGTTTCGTCGTACGAGCCCTGGAACGTGCCGACGACCTCGATTTTGCTCTGCGATTCGTTGAACCGGCTGATGGCGCTGCTTATATATTCGCCGTTTTTGCCTCCGAGCGAATGCCAAAACTGCACCGTCACTTTGCCCGCGGGCTCCTTCGGCCGAGCGCCTCCGGCGGGCTCGGAACCGCCCGCCCCGCCCGACCCGCTCGCTCCGCAGCCGGCCAAAATGCCGGGGAGCAGCGCCGCCGCCAATACGATCTTCGATACTTGTTTCCGCATCGGGAATACCCTCCATTACGATAGTAAGCTGTTGAAAATAGCAGACGCGTTTTATTTGATGCCGGAATAAACGAACGCTTTGACGATATGCTTGGAAGCGAACAAATAAACGATCAGGATCGGCACGACGAGCACGACGTTGCCGGCCATAATGATGTGCCAGTTGCTGATGCCCTCGGTCTCCCGCAGCATCGCGATGCCCATCGTCAGCGGACGCACGGGCGCCGAATCCGTCATGACGAGCGGCCAGAAATAGTCGTTCCAATGGCTGACGAAGCTGAACAGCGTGATCGTGGCCAAAGCCGGCATCGACATCGGAATCATGATGCTGCGAATAATGTTGAATTCGCCGGCGTTGTCCAGCCGGGCCGCCTCGATAATTTCTTGCGGAATTTGCATGAAATATTGGCGCAGCAGGAAAATGCCGAAGGCGTTCGACATGAACGGAATAATTTGCGGCAGCAGCGTTTGGATAAGCCCCCAATCGGCCAGCATCAAATAAACCGGTATGAACGTCACCTGGCCGGGAATCATGAACGCGAGCAGCACGGTGCCGAACAGCAAGCTTTTCCCCGCGAACTTGTATTTGGCGAACGCATAGGCGGCCGGGATCATGACGACCAGCTGCAGCGCGATGATGGAGACGGTCACGACGATCGAGTTTCGGGCGTAGACGAGAAACGGTCCCGCCTGCATCGCTTCGGCGAAATTGACCCACTGCGCCCGCGCCGGTATCCAGGTGGGCGGAAACGACAGCGTTTCTTCGAACGTCTGCAGCGACGTCGAGATCATCCATAGAAACGGGAAAACGAATACGAGCAGGACGGCGGCTTTCAGCAGCATTCCGAGCGTTCGCCCGGCGAGCTTGGCATAGGTCACTTGTTGCATCCCCCCTCTCATGCGGGACAAGCCCCGCGTCCGTTTATTGGTAATGCACTTTTTTGGCCAGCAAGCGGAAATACAGGAACGTGAGCAAGGCGATGATCGCCATCAGCACGACGCCGGTCGCGGAAGCGTAGCCGATGCTGTTCGTGCGGAATTCGTAAATGTAGTACACGAGCGTCGTCGTCGCCGTATTCGGGCCGCCGCCCGTCATAATTTTGACGGTGTCGAATACTTTGAACGACCCGATCGTCATCACGATCAGAATGAAAAACAGCTGGGGCGAAATCATCGGCAGCGTAATTTTCGTAAACACCTTGAACTTGCTCGCATTGTCGAGGGCGGCCGCTTCGTAGATGCTCGGCGGGATGCTTTGCAGCGCCGCGACGATAATGAGCGTGTAGTAGCCGAGATTTTGCCATACCGATACGATGACGATCGACAGCATCGCCGTGCTCGAGCTTTGCAGCCAGGGAGACGGCGGCAGGCCGAGCGACTTCAGGACGAAATTGAGAATCCCGTAGCTCGGCTCCATCAGCCACATCCAGACGAGCGCGACCGAAACGATCGAAATGATGTGCGGCGTAAACAGGCCGGCCTGCACGATCGCGTTGAAGCGCGATTTTTTGTTCAACCACACCGCGATGACCAGCGACAGCGCCATCGTCAGCGCGACGACGCCCACGGTATACACCACGGTATTGAGCAGGGCGCTGTAAAAATCTTCGCGGGACAAAATTTGCGTGAAATTGTCCGTGCCGATGAACTTGCTTTTGTCCTTGTTCATCAAGTTGTACTTGTAAAAGCTTAGCTTGATTAAATAAAGCACCGGATAAAGGACGAACAGCGCGATGCCGATCATCGCCGGCAGCACCAACGCGTACGGACGGATCGCTTCCCAAGCTTTCCGTTTTTTCATGACGATGCCCTCTTGAGCGCCGTCATGTACGCCCCGAAACGCGCGTCGCCGGGGTCGATCCGCTTCTCGTCCGCTCCGAAAAAGTACAGATGGTCGGCCTGCACGCCGAGCCACACGTCCTGGTCGACGGAAAAGCGGTCTTCCGCGCTCTTGATCATAAAAGCGTGCGGGCCGGACTTCACTTGGTAGATCGTCTCCGACCCGAGCATTTCCCGGGTCGCGATCGTGCCGCGAACGGCATAGTGGGCGTCCGTCCGCTCGGCCGACAGCACGCCGCTTTCCGGCCGAAACCCGAATTTCGCCCCGTCCGCTCCGACGTCTCCGACGTTCATCGGCGGCACGCCGATAAACTGGGCTGCGAACAAATTGCTCGGCTGCCGGTACATCGTTTCCGGAGCGGCTTCCTGCTGAATTTGCCCGTGGTTCATCAGGACGATCGTATCCGCCATCGACATCGCTTCGACCTGGTCGTGCGTCACGTAGACGAACGTCGAGCCGAGCTTTTTGTGCAGCTCGATCAGCTCGATGCGCATTTGCACCCTCAGCTTGGCGTCCAGGTTGGACAGCGGCTCATCCATCAAAAAGACGGACGGCTTCTTCACCATCGCCCGGGCGAGCGCGACGCGCTGCCGCTGTCCGCCGGAAAGCGTCGACGGCTTCCGGTCCAGGTAAGGCCGAAGCCCGACCGTTTCGCTGATGCTCTCGACGAGGCGGGTCCGCTCCGCCTTCGGCACTTTGTTGTTTTTCAGGCCGAACTCGATATTGTCCCGCACCGACATCGTCGGGTATATCGCGTAATTTTGAAACACCATCGCCACTCCCCGCTGTCCCGGGGCGACGTGCGTCACGTCTTTTCCGCCGATCAAAATCTTGCCGGACGACTGCGCATCGAGTCCGGCGATCATCCGCAGCAGCGTCGTTTTGCCGCAGCCCGACGGGCCGACGAGAACGGTAAACTTCCCGTCTTCGATCGTCAGGTTCAAGTTCGGGATGACAACGTGCTTATCGAACGATTGCGTCACCTGCACCAATTCGATGGCTGCCAAATGCGCCCTCCTCCTTTTTCCCTTTCCCGGTGATCATTCGCTTTTGCTCATTCATGCTCGGTTTCATTGTAGAGACCATTTGTTTTCGCATTATTACGCACATATTAAGATGTCGTAAAGAGTAAGCGCTTTATTAACGGCGAAAACGATTCGTCCTGCGAATGGTTTTTCCGGGAACCCGAACCGTGTTTCGAACGCGAAGCGCCTTGTTTTCCGTATTTTTCCTAGCGGCTGACGGCATAAACCGCGCTCCCTTCATCCATATGCTTGCGGAAGCGCGGTTTATGCAAGTTTTTGTTCGGTATTGTTTGTCCTTGGCGTTTTTGAGCATGGAACGCAACAAGGACCCCTCATAAGAGGAGTCCTTGTTTTAGTCGTATGCATTTCTCTTGATACGATCCAGTTCCAACTTGAAAAGTCCGGTTTCCTTCGCCGAGAACTCGACATCTTTAATCAGATTCTCGACACGATCATTCACGGCGCGTATGCCTTCGAGCAGCTTCTCGTCGGAGCTTCTATTCTCCGCATGGTACCCGTCAGCGAAAAACCGCCGGATCGCATCGGCATGCGCATCGGCAGTTCGATTAGACGGCGGGCAAGGGAACGTCAGTGGTCCCCTCTGCTGTCCGTCGCTTCGTCCAAATATTCGTTTTCGGGGGCGCCCTTGATTGCGCTATGGTTTTTGAACATGCTGAGGCGTCCGTTTCTCAGCTCGCCGTGCTCGCTCGTATCCGGCGTCTGATTGTCTTTCGGCTGGGCGTCGTGCTTGTTGTTGTTGTATTTGTTGGACATGCGGCCGCATCCTTTCGGGTAGTTTTAGGCGAAGCCACTATACGGCCTCGCTGGGCAAAATCTCCCCATAGGATGCTTCAAACCGCCCTCCGTTATGTGCGAACCGCATCGTCCTTCGGCACAAAGCCGGACGCTCCGTGGATATAGCCGCCCGAAGCGAGATGATCGTAGACGATTCGCTGCAGCGTCGTCTCCCGCGGCAGCCGCGGCAAATCGGCCGGCGTCGTGCCGAAACCGAACACCCGCTCGAGCGTCTGCAGCTCGTCCGACCGGACCGGGGTTATATAATAATCGCTTTGAAACTTCACGATGTTCGAGTCGGCGGGCAGCAGCCGCGGAAATTGCGGGGCAAGCAGCCAGGACGTGCAGACGAACGCCTTGAACGGCTTCTCCGGGAAACGGCTCTCCGCGAACGCCGCAGCCTGCCGGTACGAATCGCGGCACAGCTCGTGCGACATTTTGCTTCCTTCGGGGATGTGCACGTCGAGCACCGTATCGCCCGGCTGCAGGATCGGCTCCCATTCGCGCTCCGGCAGGATGACCGGTTCCCGCTCGGCCGCGCCTGCGGCCGAAATCGGGTTTCCCTTATGCGCCGACCCGTCGTACGCGTAGACGGACGTCCAGCCTCCCTCGGGATCGAACACGCCGTTCGTTCCGTCCGCCTGACCGTCCGCCCGGAAGCGGACGCCGGAATCGCTAAGCACGGCTACGTCGCCGGTCGTCCGGTGGCGGAACGCTTTGAACGGCATGCCGTAGCTTTTAAACATAAACTGCAGCCGGCCTAACCGGAACAGCCGGCCGGTCATATGGTTGACGAGCCAGCCGACCTGGCCGAGCCCCCACTTCCCGTGCAGGTCGTAATAATGCCTCATCCAGATCGCCATATCGTCCAGCGTATCGAGCCAAATCGGCTCCGGGATGCCTTTCGCCTCGTAGAAGTCGATCATTTGCGGCAGCGCGCCCATATAGACGACCGCCGCCAGCATGGCGGGCCGCGGACCGGTCGCGAGCAGCCTTTTGTTCGCATCGCCCGGCGCCGCCTTGTCCACAAACAGCTCGCGATGAAGCCGTCTCGCCGCGGCCTTCAGCCGTTCGTCGCCGCTTATGTGCGCCGCCTCTTCGACGACCGCCCGCGCCGCCTCGTCCGGCAACCGAATCGCGGCGCAAGCCCGCTCCATATACGCCGGGTGCAAAAAATCGACGACGCCGTTCGAACCGCCCAACCCTTTTAACCAATCCCCAAGCAACACCGTTCCCCCGCTTTCTTCGCCGCCGGCCCGCTTCCGGAATCAAATCGGCAGCAATGCGATCGTATCGAGCCCCTCCAGCCTGCGAATCATATCGTACCACGCCTCGGGCTTCCGCTCCTGGATCGCATAGTACGTCCGCAGAAAGCGGACGACGAGCGCCGCCGGCAGCTCCTTCACCGATTCGTCGTACGCCAGGAAGCAAAGATCGAGCCCGCTGACCGCTTCCCCGTTCAGCTCCCACGACGGATGCACATACGGGAAGTCGAGACGCCGGTACCCGAGATGGGACAGCACTTCCCTCCGCACGAACGGGTCCATCGGCTTTATGCCGCCGAACTCATGCTCCTCCACGAGATACGGATTGTAAATTTCCGCGAACATGCCGGTCAGCTCGCCTCCGCTTTGCCGAACCCATTCGAACAAATCGTTTTGCCGCTGCTGCGCCAAAAAGCGGCCGACGCCGAGCCCTTCCTTGCCGATGATCGTAAAATCGGTCATCGCCACGCCCATGTCCTTGTAATACCGGTACTCCGTCGCTCCGACGACTTCGCCTTCATGAACGGCGACGACGACGCGCAGCCCTTCGTCCTTGAGCGGCTCGGCCCACAGATCGAAGGCGAGCACCTCCTCGGGCGGGAACACCCGGCCCATCAGCTCGTGCATTTGCCGGAAATACCGGTCGTTTATGCTCGTGATACGAATAAATTCCATGTCTTCTCCACCCTTCCTTCTCATTACGCTCCATTGTAGCAAAAATCGCACGGAGAAGGTATAGCCGGTCCCGCCGCCGCCGCGGCGCAGCGAAAAGCCGTTTTCCCTCGACAAAGGAAAACGGCTTCGATGTCCGGCCATCGGACGTCCGGCCGCACCTACCCGGCGATCGCGTTCATTCGCCGCGCTCTACGATCGTTTTCAAAAAGAAGTACAAGTTCCGGACCTCGCTCGGATTGAGCTTGACCGTCGTTTCGGTCGTGAAATACGTTTCGCTCTCGCGCTTCGGAACGATGATTTGCACCTCACCGTTCGCATTGTTGTACGTTATGATTTTTTTCGCCTCTTCGCTTCGGACGTTCCCGCTCGAATTCATAATTCGCCGCTCCTTTTCCACCGTCATAGTTAAGCTTATTAAGCTCCGGCAGCCGTTATGAGCTCTATGGCCGCCGGATGTCACTTATGAACCGGATCTCTTTACTAATGAACTCGAATGCGCTAATCGAATGAACCGCATAAGCCCTCATCCGATTCGCGGTTGACGCGGCCGGCCGAATCTTCTATCGTACTAATCATCGGTTCTTTTAGAGACAGGGACAAAACGGCGGAAAGGAGAACATGCCCATGCCCGCATTCAAAATACCGCTGCGCGAATATACCGGCCTGCTCAGCCGCTACTTGCGCGCGCAGCGCGCCTCGATCGTCTGGCTGGCCGTGCTGCTCGCCGCGGGGCTGATCATGCAGCTCGTCAATCCGCAGCTGATTCGCTACTTTATCGATTCCGCGCAAGGAGCCGACTCGAACCGGGCGCTATGGATCGCCGCCGCGCTGTTCATCGGCGTTTCGCTCGTGCAGCAGATCGTCGCCGTCGCCGCCGCGTATATCGGCGAAAACGTCGGCTGGATCGCGACGAACAAGCTGCGGGGGGACGTGGCCGACCATTGTCTCCGGCTCGACATGTCGTTTCACAAATCGCATACGACCGGCTCGATTATCGAACGGGTCGACGGAGACATCAACGCGCTCGCCAACTTTTTCTCCAACTTCGTCATTGCGCTGTTCGGCAACCTGCTGCTCGTCGTCGGCATTCTCGTCCTGCTTATGCGCGAAGGCTGGATCGTCGGAACCGGGATGGCGGTCTTCGTCGTTCTCGCCATCTATGCGATCCAATATATCCGCAAATTCGCCATTCCGCATTGGGGCAAGCTGCGCCAAATGAGCGCCGAATTTTACGGCTTTTTGGGCGAGCATCTGGAAGGGACGGAGGACACCCGCGCCAACGGGGCGAGCGGTTACGTGATGTACAAGTATTACTCGCTGCTGAGAGCGTGGCTGCCGATCCGCACGCGCGCCTTTCTCGGCTGGGCGTCGATGTGGATCACGACGCTCGTCGTCTTTACGATCGGCAACGCGGTCGCCTTCGCGCTGAGCGCCTATTTGTACAAAAAAGGCGCCGTTTCGATCGGCACCGTGTACATGATTTTTTACTATACCGAGCTGCTCGCGAAGCCGATCGAGAAAATCCGCACCCAAATGGAAGATTTGCAAAAGGCGGACGCCAGCATCGTCCGCATCCGCCAGCTGCTGGACACGAAGCCCGCCATTGTTGACGGCGCCGGAACGCCGCTTCCCGGCGGCGCCCTGTCCGTCGAGTTCGACGGGGTGACGTTTCGTTACGAGGACGGCAAGCCGACGCTGGAGGCGGTCGATTTCCGTCTCGAGCCGGGGCAGGTGCTCGGCCTGCTCGGCCGAACCGGCAGCGGGAAAACGACGCTCGCCCGGCTGCTCGTCCGCTTCTACGATCCGCAGCAGGGCGAAATCCGCTTCGGCGGCGTCCCGATCCGGGAGGCGAAGCTGCGGGAGCTGCGCCGGAGGGTCGGCATGGTCACGCAAAATATCGAGCTGTTCCAGGGAACGGTGCGCGACAATTTGACGTTTTACGACCCGGCCGTGGCCGACGGGCGCATCGTCGCCGTTTTGGAGGAGCTCGGGCTGGACGGCTGGCTGCGCTCGCTGCCGAACGGTCTCGACACGACGCTCGATTCGGGCGGCGGCGGGCTGTCCGCCGGCGAGGCCCAGCTGCTCGCGTTCGCCCGCGTCTTTTTGACCGACCCGGGGATCGTCATTATGGACGAAGCGTCCTCCCGGCTCGATCCGGCGACCGAGCAGCGGCTGGAAGCCGCCGTCACGAAGCTGCTGCGCGGGAGAACGTGCATCATGATCGCCCATCGGCTCGCCACCGTGCAGCGCGCCGACCGCATTCTCATTCTCGATAACGGGCGGATCGCCGAGTTCGGCGATCGCGAAGCGCTGGCCCGGGACCCGGACTCGCGCTTCAGCCGGATGCTCGCGGCCGGCATGGAGGAGGTGCTCGCATGACGACGTTTCAAATGCTGTGGCGGCTCGTCCGGTACCGGCCGCTGCTGTACGCGCTCAACGCGGGCATGTGGACGCTCATTTATTTGGCCCCGATCGTGCCGGGACTTCTGACGAAATCGTTTTTCGACTCGCTCTCCGGCTCCGCGGCCGCGCGGCTCGGCATATGGTCGATAATCGCGCTGCTGCTCGTCGCGACCGCCGTCCGCGCCGGCTTCATCGTGCTCGGCTTTATAACCGACGTGCAGTTCCGGATGCGCATCGGCGGGCTGCTGCGGCGCAACATGCTGCATCATATTCTGAAGGAGCCCGGCGCGAAGGCGATCCCGGTGTCCCCGGGCGAAGCGATCTCCAATTTCCGCGACGACGTCGAGCAGACCGAGGAAGCGATCAGCTGGTCCGTCGACGCGTTCGGCATGACCGTTTTCGCCGTCGTCTCGTTCGCCATTCTGATGCGCATCGACGCGCGGCTTACGCTGCTCGTCTTCGTCCCGCTCGTGCTCGTCGTCACCGCGGCGCAGCTGATGACGTCGCGCCTGCAAAAATACAGGGCGGCGAGCCGCGAGGCGACCGGGCAGGTGACCGAGGCGATCAGCGAAATGTTCGGCTCGGTCCAGGCGATCCAGGTCGCCGGGGCGGAAGACCGCGTCATCGGCCGCTTCCGGCTGTTGAACGACCAGCGGCGCGGCGCGATGCTGAAAGACAAGCTGCTGACGCAAACGCTCGATTCGGTGTTTTCCAATACGGTCAATTTCGGCACCGGCCTCATTTTGCTGCTCGGCGCCCAGGCGATGCGGGCCGGCAGCTTCACGGTGGGCGACTTCGCGCTGTTCGTCTATTACTTGACGTTCGTGACGCAGTTCATCCAAAACTTCGGCAAGTTTTTGACCTATTTCAAGCAGACCGAAGTGGCCAAAATGCGGATGGAAAGCTTGCTGCAAAACGGTTCGCCGCTGCTGCTCGTTGAGCCGCACCCGCTCCATCTGCGCGGCCCGCTCGCGGAGCCCGCGCCTCCGGCGAAAACGGCGGAGGACCGTCTGGACGAGCTCGTCGTCTCGGGCCTCACCTACCGCTATCCGGAGACGGGCCGCGGCATCGAGGACATCAGCCTGCGGCTGCCGCGGCACTCGTTCACCGTCGTCACCGGACGGATCGGCTCCGGCAAAACGACGCTCGTCCGCGCGCTGCTCGGCCTGCTGCCGAAGGATGCCGGCGACGTCCGCTGGAACGGCCGCGCCGTCGCCGATCCCGGCAGCTTCTTCGTGCCGCCGCACAGCGCCTACACCCCGCAGGTGCCGCGTCTGTACAGCGACACGCTGAAGCGAAACATCCTGCTCGGCGCGGCCGACGATCCCGATCGGCTGGACGCGGCGATTCGCGCGGCCGTGCTCGAGCGGGATATCGCCGGTCTGCCGGCCGGGCTCGACACCGTCATCGGGCCGCGCGGCGTCAAGCTGTCCGGCGGCCAGGCGCAGCGGACGGCGGCCGCCCGCATGTTCGCCCGCGACGCCGAACTGCTCGTCTTCGACGACCTGTCGAGCGCGCTCGACGTCGAGACGGAGCGGAAGCTGTGGGAGCGGCTGTTCGAGCGCCGCACGGCGACCTGCCTCGTCGTCTCGCACCGCAAAGCCGCGCTCGCCTACGCCGACCGCATCCTGGTGCTGAAGGACGGCCGTCTCGAAGCCGAAGGCACGCTCGAGGAGCTGCTCGAACGCAGCGAAGAGATGCGTCTGCTGTGGAATCGCGAGCTCGAGTAGGGGATCGCGAAATATAGCGGCTTCGCGGATCCGCTAACCGTCCGAAAATCAACGGGGCAAGCTCCTGGATAAAGGAACCTGCCCCGTTTGCGCTGCCCGCTCAAGCTTGCCCTTCGATACGACGCGCCGGCGTTTCGGCCGGATCGCCGCCCCGGAACGTCCATCTCCGGTTCAGCCAAAAATTCGACAGCGGAATCGCCGTCATCGCGATCGCCTGCCCGACGGCGTAATGCAGCGACAGCCAGTCCGCGCAGACGTACATGACGAGCGCGTTCAGCCCCAGACCGGATAGCGATACGGCCGCATATCGGACGAATTCCGGCGACCGGCGGGCTTGCGAGCGGAACGTCCATCTCCGGTTGAGCCCGTATTGGGCGACAACGGTCAGGACGAAGCCGGCGATCGAGGAAGGGACGGAGCGGCTCCGAACCGTTCGACCAGGACGATCAAGGCGCAAAAATGAAGCAGCGCGCCGAACAGACCGACGATACCGTACTTCACCAGCCGGCTAGGCGTGCCGGCTTCCGGATAGCGCAAGCTCGTTCCCCTCCGTTTCGCGTTCGACCCGCTCCCGGATCAAATAGCGGGGGCGTCCCTTTACTTCGTTGTAAATCGCCGCCACGTATTCGCCGATCGTGGAAAGCGAAATCATGACGGCGCTGCCGATGACGAGCAGCAGCAAGATGACCGTCGTAAAGCCGGTCACCGCGTCGCCCGTCCATTTCCGGAACAGCGTCTGCGCCCCGAGCGCGAACGCGCCGAGCAAAAACAGCAAGCCGACGACGCCGATCAACCGCAGCGGCACGGCCGAGTAGGCGATGATCGCGTTCAGGGCGAGCTTCGCCAGCGACAGGAAGCTCCACCGCGTCTTCCCGCCCGAGCGGGGCGGCACGTCGAATTCGACCTGCACGGTACGGAAGCCGAGCCATACGATCATTCCGCGGAAAAACGTCGTCCGCTCCGGGAGCCGCTTCCAGGCGTCGACCACCTTGCGGTCGAGCAGCTTGTAATCGGAGGCGCCCTCGAAGCGATGTCCGGTCAGCCGCGTCAGCGCGCCGTAAAACGCCTTCGCGCCGAGCCGCTTGGTCAGCGGCTCCGTACCGCGCACCCGTTTGATCCCTTCGACGATGTCGGCTTTGGCGTCCGTCCGCCACAGGTGCACCATCATCGCGATCAGCTCGGGAGGATGCTGCAGGTCGGCGTCCATCACGATGACGGCGGCGCCCCGCGCCTCTTCGAGCCCCGCGCACAGCGCCGTCTCCTTGCCGAAGTTGCGGCTGAGCCGGATCCCTCTCACACCCCGCATCCGCATGGCGCACTGCTGCAGGACGTCCCACGTGGAGTCGGAGGAGCCGTCGTCGACGACGATGATTTCGTACCGCGAACTGGCGCGTCCGGCATGGAAGCCGACCGCCTCCAGCGTGCGCTCGAGCTGATGTTGTTCGTTGTAGGCCGGTATAACGACGGACAGCTCCGGGACGTACCGCTGATCAACCATCGCCGACTCCTCCTTTCTTATGCAGGCCGTACCCCGTCGGCCCGGTGACTTTGTACAGCCTCCATCTGTTGTCGCCGAATTCCCGATAAAGCTCGCACCATTCCGCCCCGTTCGCGTACAAGTTCGGATACGTTACGTTAATGGCGCTGCCGTCGGACTCCTTCGTCGGCCGTGGCAGCAAAATATAGTCGATTCCGTAGGCGTGAGGATCGCTCATCGCCTTGCGGAATATCCGATCGCTCGTTATGACATACCGTTCCGGGCGACCGGACTTCAAAATAATGCGATAGGCCGAATACGAATCCATCATGATGACGGCATCCGGCAAATTCTCGTTGAAATAATCGGCTATCGATTGCTCGATGCGCTGTTCCTCAAGATGGCCGCTCGTCGTAATATACGCATGTTCGTCCGGCGCAATTTCCGGCTTCGACATCGCGTAGGTGAGCAGCACGGCGCTGCCGACCAGCGAGGCAAGCAACAGCAAGCGTCCCGCCTTCTTCCATTTCCGAATTTGGCCCATCTCGTACGGGAGCCAGGCGACCGTAATCGGGAAGCCATACATGAAATAGCGGAACCATGCGAACGAAGTGCCTTTCAGCAGCATCAGCAGTTGTAGCGCCGGAATCGAAACGAACAGCAAGACGAGAACGATGAAATCCCAGCGAAGCAGGCGACCGCCCAACATCCGAAGCAGGGCGATGGCGCCAAGAGGAACGGCGTAATACGCCGTCTTTTCCAGCACTTTCAGCAGCGCCAGCTTCGGGGAGCCGACCATGCTCGTAAATTCCGAATCCATGGCCAATATGCCGGCTTGCGCCACATTCGAATATTCCGAATTCAAAAAATACAGCGGGTTGCCCATAATCAAATAATTCCACAAAATCCACAGCAGGCCGGAATAAACGACCGGCGACAGCAGCAAAACGAGCGTTCCTTCCCCGCGAAACGATTGGTACTTCCAGCGTCTTTGCTCCAGCGGCTTCTCCGCCATCCGGCGATGGACGAGCAGCGTCGCCGTCAGCGTTCCGACGCATAGCGCCGCGCCAAACGGAACCGCTTCGTAGCGCGTCCAAAATGCGAGCGCCAGCGTGAAGGAAGCCGTTACGAGACCGAACGGCTTCTCGTCGCGAAACCAGCGCACAAACGCCATGACCGTCCACATGATGAAAAAATTAAAAGCCGCGTCGCTGAGGCCGTTCGAGCCGAACAAGAAAATAAACGGATTGAGACAGTACGCGAGCGCCAGGGAAACGCCGACAAAAACGCCGTGTCCATAACGGAGCGCTTCCGCCGCAAGCAGGCTGGCGGTGGCGGCCGCAAACAGCGAGCTCATCGCCACTCCCGCCAAGCCGAATGTCGCGACGGATGGCAGCACCGGATACGCCAGCAAAAAGAGCATGTCGACCAGGCTCGGCAGCGGATTCCATACGAAGCCGATCGCGGCCAGGTGGGGATCGCGGCTGTATAACACGTAAAATGCGTTGGCGACGCGGCTCATCGCGTCCGAATGCGTATAATTGAGCGTATAGGCGTAATAAAACCCGAGCGCGAACTCCGCGGCGAAAACAAACAGAAACAACAAGGTCAGCAGAAGCGGGCGCTTGCTTGCGGCGGAAAGCGAACGGATGCCGGTCATCCGCTCCTCGCCGACCGCCGCCGTCGTCGATGCGGACATGTCACATGCCACCTCCCGCCGCCTTCGTCGTGTCCGGCCCGGCAGGTCCCGTCGTCAGCCCGTGAACCGTCTTTTCCCAATAGAACGGCTTCGTCACGAGCTGCCATGCCGCCTTGAACGCGGCGATGCTCATGAGCGCCCAGTAGATCGGCGTCAGAAGCGCGTATTTGACCAAGCCGTACGAGAAATCGTACTGCCGCCGAAGCTCCAGCTCCCGGACGACCCAATAAACGCCCGCAATGTTGGTGAACACGAACAAAAAGTTGCCGAGCAAAAATTCCAGCGCCGAAAAGTAGTAAATGATTCCCGGAAAAAACTGCGGAATGACGTCCAGCTTCCAGCCGTACCACAGCACGAGCATCAGCCAATAAATCGGATTGAGCAGCGGCAGCATCGGCGTCGCCAGCACCATCACCTGAAAGCCGAGAAACCCTTTCGTGCCGAGCTCGCGCCACAGCCGCAGCGGATTGCGCATATGGACGAGCCAGGTTTGCATATACCCTTTGATCCAGCGCGACCGCTGGCGAATCCAGTTGCCCGTCCGGCTGTTCGCCTCCTCCCACGTGCGGGAATCGACGATCGCCGTCGTATAGCCGGATTTATAGAGGCGGATGCCAAGATCGGCGTCCTCGGTCACATTGTACGGATCCCAGGCGTTCACTTCCTTGAGGACGGACATTTTGAAATGGTTCGACGTGCCGCCGAGCGGGATCGGAATGTCGAGCTGCATGACGCCGGGCAGCAGCAGTTCGAACCACATGCTGTATTCCTGCGTAAACCAGCGCGTCAGCATGTTTTGCCCGCTGTTGAAATAGTTCAGCTTCGCTTGAATGCAGGAACAATGATCCGGGCTGCGCAGGAAAGCGGCATGCACCTTTTTGAGCTGATCCGGATCGGGCCGGTCTTCCGCGTCGAAAATGACGACATATTCGCCCCGCGCCCGAATGAGCCCGTAATTGCACGCCTTCGGCTTCGTCTTCGGCAAGCTGTCCGGCACGACGATCGTCGTATAATACGGCGGCAGCTTCATCTCCTCGAGCATGCGCTGCGCCTCGATATCGTCCTCCTCGATCAGCAGCCGGACGTCCAGCTTCGCCTTCGGATAGTCGAGCTTCTCGATGTTGTCGAGCAGCTGGGGGATGACTTCGCTCTCCTTGTACATCGGTACCAGAATCGTATACACCGGCAGCGTCCGCTCGTCGATCAGCTCGATTTCCTCCGGCGTTATGCAGATTTGCGCGTTCTCTCTCGTGCCGTACAAAATGATCATGAACTTGAACAGCGTCATGGCGAAATAAAACAGCTGGACGACAATGTTCAGCACGATCAGCGTCCGCAGCGCGTTCAAGCCGATGCAGACGAGCAGCGCCGCCCCGAAAACGGCGAGAAGCGCCAGCTGCGGCTTCGTGAACGTAACGTGGGCGGAATTTTGCGGCTGCTCCTGCACGAGCTTGCGCGTGCTTTCGACGAGCAGCTCGGACTTGTAGATTTCTTTCCAGAAATATTCCAATTCCTCGCGCGTGGCGAGCACTTGCTCGACCGGCATGCCGACTTGCGTCTCGATATCCAGCAGCTGCGGCTCCTGCAGCGGCGCCCCGACGGCGACGAGACATCGGGTCTTGTCCTGGTGCACGACGACCGCATTGTACCGTCGCGCCGTTTCCTCCGGAAGCTTCGCCGCGTTCCCGAACGAAAACTCCGTGCCGATCCGGCCCAGATTGTTTTGCGTCGCGACGAACCGGTACAGCTTATCCGGCTCGATCATCCGCAGCGACATGAGAATGTCGCCCAGCATGCCGCCGCTGCGGCGCTGGAAGGCGAGCGCTTCGTCCAGCTGCTCCTTCGTGATCGCGCCGCTTTCGACGAGCATTTCGCCGAGCCTGCCTTTATGCGCCGGCAAATCGGACGCGGCTTCGATCTGCTCCTTCGTGACGGCGTTCATCTCCAAAAGCCGGTCGCCCAACCGGCCGCCGATCCGCCTTTGCCGATCCATCGCTTCGTTCAGTTGCCGGACGGTTATGAGTCCGGCCGCCACCAGCCGATCGCCGAGACGAAGCCCGTTCCCTTCGCCGCCCGTCGTATCGTCGTCGGCCGGCCGGAACCCTTCGCTGTCCATCATGTCCAGCTTCAAGGCGATCAGCCGGTCGATCGCTTCGTTCCGGCTCGCCGCCTCCGCCTTCAGCCACTGCAGCTTCCGTTCCAGCTCCCTCAGCTCGCGGTCCTGCTCGCGCTTCTCTTGCTCCACCTGCTCCTCGAACGTTTCCAGCCAATGCTCGATTTCTGCGATGTCCCGGTCCGTTTCGGGTCTGCGGAGCCCGAACCAGCTTATACCGAGCTTCGGTTTCGTCTGATCCATTGCTTCAGGTTCGCTTCCATCGTTTCCAGCTCGGCCAGCTCGCGCTCGGCTTCCGCGATTTGCCTCAGCAGCCCCGCTTGCTTCGACAAAAACGTCTCTCTCTGGCCGCGCTGTTTTCGTTCGAGAAATTCCGCTTTGCTCTCCAGCCGCTCCATATACCGCTTCACCTTACGCGGATCGTACCCGAAAAGCGCATGTTCGCTCACCCGCGGTTCCTCCTTCATCGTGCTGTTCATGCTGTCGTGCCGCTTCCGTCGCTCGCGCCGTTCCCGGCCGCCGAATCGGCCCGCTCCCCGCGGCTTGCTCCGATCTCGATCAATTCCAGCCGCTCCAAAGCGAGCAGCTCCGCCGAGTCTCCTTCGTCGAGCAGGACCGTGCGTCCCGCTCGCGGATAAGCGGCCCTTCCGTTCTTCGTCAGCTTGCCCGTTCCTTTTACGATCGTCCAGGACGCCGCGCAGCCGGCGCTTTTCGCCCTGGGATGAATAAGCGAGGCGCCCGGCTCCAGCCGAATTTTCCGCGTCTCGACCCAGCCTCCGTCCTCCTGCGGCTGACGGTCGAGCAGCCGCTCGCTCCTTCCTTCGGCCGGCGAGGATCGCTCTTCGCCCGTCGGCAGCAGCCGGAGCGCGTCCTTCAGCGCGGAGCTCTTCCGTTTGTCGGCGACGAGAATGCCGTCCCCGCCGACCGCAACGACGATGTCCGTCAAACCGACGGCGACGACGGGCGTATCCGTCACGTTGACGACGTGCGTATTCCGGCAATCGTCCGTCATCACGCCGCTCCCGAGCATGGGCGCGCGGATCGACTCGGTAAGCGAGCACCACGTCCCCAAATCTTTCCACGGACCGTCGTAGACGACGGCGGCGATGCGGCTCTCCTTCTCGACGACCGCGTAATCGAAGCTTTGCGCGGCCATGTCCGGAAAGACCGCAAGCAGCCCTTCGTACGTTTCCGGCAGCCCCCGCCGCTTCGCCAAATCCCGCAAATAGTCCGCGCGAAAGCAAAATACGCCGCCGTTCCAAAGCGCGCCCTGCCCGATCAGCTCGGCTGCCTCCGGCTTCGGCGGCTTCTCGCGGAACCGGAGGACGGACACCGGCTCCCCCGCCGACCGGACCGTCCGGTCCGGAACGATGTATCCGTACTTGTCCGACGGATAGCCCGGCTTGATGCCGAGCAGCGCCAGTTGGGCCCCGCTTCGTTCCAGCGCTTCCGGCAGCCGAAAAACGGCGTCGTAAAAGGCGTCGTCGGCCAGGCTGTCGACCGGCAGGACGAGCACGGGCTCGTCCCCGCCGCAGCCCCGGCGCGCGCGCAGGTAGTAGGCGGAAAGCAGGACGGCCGGAAACGTATCGCGCTTCGCGGGCTCGATCACGAGATCGATCCCGTCTCCGAGCTGGGCGACGATCGCCTCGCGCTGTCCCGCGGCCGCGGCGATCACGGCCTCGCGCTCCAGGCCGCTCCGCTTCAAGCGTTCCCAAATCCGCTGCAGCATCGACGCGGGCCGTCCCGCGTCGTCGGCGAGCAGCTTCAGCAGCTGCTTCGGATGCTTCTCCCCCGATAGCGGCCAAAGGCGCATGCCGGCCCCTCCGGAAAGCAGTATGATTTTCATAAACCGATCATCCTTCTTTCCTTCATTTTCCGACAAAATGCGCCATCATTTTTTAAGCTTTTCCGCCGCCCGCGGCGATCCCCGAAAGCCCGCAGCCCGTCCGAAATCATCGTATCTACACCTATCATAGCATAGTGAAAATACGTATAGTGATGGTGTTTGTTTCAAATTTTCATCAATATTCGTTAAAATCCCGGCTCCGACCAATGGATCATTTTTCCGAGCTTTCGACACCGCATTCATTCGACACGATTCAACAAAAAAAGAAGCCTCAACGAGAGGCTTCCAGACGTGCGGGTTCCATGATCCTCGTCCCGCGAACGGCATCGGCCGTTCCGGATTCATTCGCCGAACGGCAGCGATTCGTAGTGGGCGCTCGTGCCGAACGACCCGCCGCCCGCCGCATAAAACGAGTCGTCCAAATGAAAGACGCCGTTGTCGGGACGTATCCACGACGCATCGGGAGTCGGATGATAGCCGATCATCGCCGGCCAGTTGGCGTAATTTTGCTGCCCGTTCGACTCGATCAAGCCGACCTTCAGCCCAGGGACCGGCGCAAGCCGGGCCGCCACGTTTTTATTCCAGTCGACCATCCACGGATTGACCGTCAAATCGGCGCAAAAGCAAGGGACGCCGCGCTCCTTCGCCGCCTTCGCCACCGCCAGCGCGACGCTCATCGTCTTCGCGATCGGCTTGAGCGTAATCGCGCCGTACCCGAGGTCGATGCGCTCCCGCGCATCGCGCTCGTGGTGAACGCTTTCGTCGGCCGCCACCCGCACCGGAATGCGGTCGACCGCCGTTTTGTTTTCCTCGGGAAACGGCTCCTCCAGCAAAATCGTCCGCTCCAGCGCGCCGATGCGGTCCGCATGATCGAGCAGCCGCTGCACCCGCTCCGCCGTGTCGTACCGGCCGTTGCAATCGAGATAATAGACGACCCGGCCGCTGTCCGTATACGGCGTCGTCCGGTCTTTCGCCAGCAGGTGAACGAGCTCGATCTGCCGCTTGTCCCATTCCAGCATTTTGTCCAAGCTGCCGTCCTTGTCCGGGTCGGAGCCGAGCTTCAGCTTCAGAACGAAAAAGCCGTCATCCAGCATGCGGGTGATGTCCGCTTCGGCATGGCCGTACGAAACGACCGGCGTGCAGGCGAGCACCCGGTGACGTTCGGGAAGCGCGGCCTTGAACCGCTCGGGCACCATATCGTCGAACGTCTCGCCCCCGGCGTGCTTCGCGTACAGCAGCCATGCGGCATGATCGATCGGAACGAGCGCGTTCAGCGCGAACGTCTCGCGCAGATCGGTTCTCGCCGTCACTTCGCGCCCGTACGCCATAACCGGCGCCACGAGCCGCTCCAGCAGCTCGGTCGGCTCCTTCCACGCCTCCCCCCGGACGAGCTGCAGCGCCCGCTTCGTCAATGCCAGCATCGCCTCGTTGCCGCCCGCTTCGGAAGTAGCGAAAAAGACGCGCGGATCGGACCACAGCACGCTCTGCACCCCCAGTCCGACGGCCGAACGGCCTTCCTCGCTGTACAGCTTCGCCGCCGTTTGCCACAGCTCGCTCAAATAGCCGCCCTTGAATCCGAACGGCGTCGCGAGCGGTTCCTTCTCTACGGCGTATAGCGCCTTCTCGATCCGAATCATGTATCGGTCCACTCCGTTCTTGTCTTTAGTTGGAATAGACCATATTGTACTACACGTCGGAAAAAATGGGCATAAAAAAATCGCCGGAAACCGATATTCCGGCGACGTTTCGGCAAGCGCTGCGCAGGCGATCGTTACCTTACCCGGCGGTAGGGCCGCGTATAGCCGCCGTCCCGCTGCGCCAAAGCCCCCAAAAGGAGCGAGATGGCGGTAACGATGTGCATGATCATTCCGACGACCGGGATGACCCCGAGGAGCGACGTGACGATCCCGATCATGCTGCCGAGCCTTCCCGCGTTTTCCTTGTGGCAGATGAGCAGCGTAACGATATGCAGAGCGAGCATGACCCATAGTGCGGTATAGCCCGTAGATAAGATAAACGCGCCTCCGAGTACGGGAATGCCGAGAAACGCTTCCATGCCGCCCGTAACGAATTTCATCAATCTCGATAAACTCATGTTCGATTCCTCCCGGTCTTTTCGCCGATCGCTCGGCTTTCGCGAAGCATCTTCCGTATATGATCTTATTGTAGCACCGGGGAAACGAAGCGGCATCGGACTCGAGGCAATGGGGGCTCCCCGTCCGCGGTCGGGCTGCGAAGCACGACCTGCCGTCGGAACGGCGGTTATTGCGGAAACCGGAGCGGTTTGTTAAAATAGGAACAAACGTTCCCTATCGAATCCGACAAGGAGGTTCCACGCCCATGAAACGTCATGTCACCTACGAACCGCTGTCCGTCAAGACGATGCTGGGCGCGGTCAAAGCTCCTTCGATGCCGTTCGAATGGTCGATCAATCCGTATCGCGGGTGCCAGCACGGCTGCGCCTTCTGCTATGCCCGCGCCACTCATTCGTATTTGGGCGTCGAAGCCGACGATACGTTCCAAAACCGCATTTTTATAAAAACGGAAGGCCACGAAGCGCTGCGGGCGCAGCTGGAGAAAAAAGCGCGCTCCCGCAAAGGGATCCGCTCGATCGGCCGCATCGCCATCGGAACGGCGACCGACCCTTACCAGCAAATCGAGGCGAACGCCAAGCTGACCCGCGCCTGCCTGGAAGTGTTGGCCGATTACCCGATTCCGGTATCGATCACGACGCGATCCCCGCTTATCGTTCGCGATCTCGATTTGCTGCGGCGCATGCCCTCCGTTTCCGTCAACATGAGCGTCGGCACGCTGCGAACGGACGTCTGGCGCAATTTCGAGCCGTCGACTCCTTCTCCGGCCAAGCGGCTTGAAACGGTGCGCCGTCTCGGCGAAGAAGGCATCGCGACCAACGTGTTTATGGCGCCGATCCTGCCGCATCTATCGGATCGCCCGGACGATTTGGACGCCTTGATCGAGGCCGTGGCAAGCAGCGCGCCGCGCAGCGTGATGCATTCGATGCTTCGCCTCAGCACGCGCGAGGTCAAAGTATGGTTTTTCCGCACGCTGCATGAGCATTACCCGCATCTGACGGAAACGTATGCCGCCATGTATAACGGTACCGCTTACGCCCCCGAGCCGTACCGCGCGCAGGTGAAGCAGACGATCCGGCTCCTGCTGGAGCGCCACGGACTCGGCTTCGCGGAACCGTTCAACCGCCCTCCTCTCGCGGAGGCCGCGGCCGAGCCCGAGCAGCCGTCCGCGCCCGCGGTTCAGCAGCTGTATTTATTTTGATGCGCAAACGTCAAGCAGACGCCCGATGAACAAAGAAAAGCCGCCGCCTTCCGGAGGCAGCCGGCTCTTCCTTGCCGCATGTCGAACGGAGCGGACGGCATGCGGTTTTCGTTTATGCTAAACGGCTCTCTCTTGAAAAACCAAACGATGCAGCACCGCCTCGCAAATTGCCACGACAACGGAAATGACGAGTATTTCTCCGACCGACAGGCCCCAACTGTACACCATCTCGATCAGGTACAAATACAAAAACGTCAAAATCCCGTCCGCTATGGTCGCGACCGTATTATTGGTATTGCGGAGAATGAGCTGGTCGCCGACAAAATAAGCGATAATCGTGAGAATGGTAGCGGCTAACGCTGCCGGCCAAAACGTAACATTGGCAAAATACAGAAGCAAAAGCGTGACCACGATCCCGTTCAAAACCCACTTGATTACAAAATTGACGAGCGTTCGGTTTTCCATGGGTTCAGCTCCCAACCTAGTGTGAAATAGTATTCGTCGAGCGGTACTATAAACTTTCCCCAATGAAATGCGATTTATGAATGGAAATGAAGCCCAGCCGCGACCCGATGGCGAAAATATACCTTTCTCCCTTGTCTATTAATCCAAGCCATAGTTACCCAGCTTCATATGATGAGAGTGTAGTCCAAGGTTGCGATAAAGGAGCTGGGAACAATGGCTGTCAGTCCTCTTTGCCGTCGATTTGCGAACATACTCGGCGCTAGAGCGCAAATCATCAACGGCGTTTGCACGGCCTCGAGAGTCCGGAATAACATTAGACCCGTTATTTTGGGCAAACGAAGCCGGTCGTTTCTCGCGATCCCCCAGGCGTTTTCATTCGAAAGCATCGGTAGGGACGGGCGCGCGCTGTGCCTTGGAGAGACCGTTATTTTGACGGCCGAAATCAATCCTTTCATTTCCCGCTTAAGAAGACACAATATCAAAGTTACCGCCCTGCACAATCACTGGCTCTTCGACAAACCGAATCTCTGGTATATCCATTTTGAAAAGAAAGAAAGACCGCTCGTTTTCGCCAGAGAAGTTCGCGACGCTTTAAACGTTTTGACGACCCGGATCGTTCGGCCGTAATCCGAAATTTGTGCAATTGCGAAAAATCCCCGTCCAATCGGACGGGGACTTTGTCGTTCCAAATTAAAAACGCACCCCCTCGATCTCGAGAAAGCGCGTTGTTACCGGGTTAGGGTGATGCTGATGAAGGGATTCGAACCCCCGACCTACGCATTACGAATGCGTTGCTCTACCAGCTGAGCTACATCAGCGTGCTTGTTTGGTTCGCACTTAATATATAATACTCATTTTTCGCTAAATGTCAACACGTTATCGTCATTTTTTTTGATCGGCTTCGACAAGGCGGTATGGCAAGTTTCGGAGTCGTATTGGCTAGCGGTCCGATATCGTTTATGATAACGGTATATCGAAACGCTTTCACCGGTGATCGGCGGGATACGGCGTAAACGGCAAAAGGGCTGGTGAACGACATGTTCGGACAACATATCCCATTATTGGGCAAACTTCCGTTTCAGCGGAAGCTGCTGATCACCTCGATCGTGCTCAGCGTGCTGCCCGTGCTGCTGCTCGGCAGCGCCGCCTCGTACGTCGCCTCGTCCAGCATTCAGGACGAGGTCAACGCGAAGCATGAAGCGACGCTTCGCCAAATCGAGCTGCAGGTCGACTCGCTGCTGAAGCGTCTCGACTACATGTCGATCCAGATCGCGGGGGACGTAACGATCGAGAAGTCGGTCCGTCTCGGCATTTCGATGGACGACCGCGAGAAGCTGGAAACGACGCTCGATATGGTCAACACGCTTCGCAAATACCGCACCGTGTCGGATTTGCCGTTTAACGTGCATTTGGTCTACGGCCGGTTCGACACCGTTTACTCCACCTTGTACGGAATGCTGTCGAAAAACGATTTCCCGTATTACGAGGCGCTCCGGCAATATGAGCCGAAATTTACCGGCTCCTTGTTTTTGCCGTCGAATACGTATCCGAATCAGAGCGATTTTTTGATCGTGCGGCCGATCGGCAGCTCGTCGACCGTGGACGGCGTTCTGTTTCTGGAAGCCGATCCGACGCGGCTGTACGAGCTGCTGCAATCGGTGCAGATGGGCGGGGACAGTCAGTTGCTCGTCGTAAACGATTCCGGCCGAATCGTGCTGAGCCGGCAGCCGCAAGAAATCGGCACGACGCTCCCCGCCCCGTTCGCCAAACGGCTGGCGCAGACGTCGCCCGCATCGCCGAACGACGCGGTCGCGTACGGCGACGAACAATATCATGTATCCGTTCACCGGTCCGGCTATAACGACTGGACGTACGTCATCATTGCGCCGCAGGGCGAATTGACGGCGAAAGCGAGCCTGATCAAAAAAGTCACTTGGCTGATCGCCGGCTGCCTCGCGCTGCTGTGGGGGTTGATCGCCCTGCTCGCTTCGAAACGGCTGTATACCCCGATCCGGACGCTGCTCCTGAAGCTGCCGAGCCGGGCGAAGCCGTCCCAGGACGGGTTGCAGCAGCTCGACGCCTTCATGCAGCAGGTGATCGACACGAACCGGCGGCTGGACAGCGAGCTTCGGGAGCAGGCGCCGCAGCTGCGGGAAAATATGCTGATCAAGCTGCTGCAGGGCGAATGGAACGAATCCGAATTCGCGCTCAAGGCCAAGCAGTACGAGTTGCCGCTGCAGCAAAAATCGAGCTTCGTCGTCTGCCTGTTCGAAGTGGACGCGTTCGCGGAATTCCGCGCCAGCTACGTGGGCAAAGACCGGTCGCTCATGATGTACGCCTTGACGAAGCTGATCGCGGAAGCGGCCGCGGGTCCGTTCGCCTCGGTAACGGTGTCGCCTTCGGTCGGGCAGGTCGCGCTGATCGTCGGCGCGGAGCAGCCGGACGACGCGTTTGCCGGCCAAGTCGAGCAGCTGTCCGGACGGATTCGCCGTCAAGCGAAGGAGCTGTTCCGGTTTTCGCTGACCGCCGGCGTCAGCCGCGCCCGGCCGAAATACCGCGGCATTCACGAGAGCTACATGGAGGCGGCCGAACTGCTCAGCTTCCGCCATTTGCTCGGGAGCGACTTGACGATCGGCCATCGGGCGATCGAGTCGATGGATACGCTCAAGCTGTCGGCGCGCAATTTGATCAAACGGCAGAAGACGATCGTCAAAATGATCGCCGAAGGCGACATGGGCGGCGTCAATGCCGAATTCGACGAGATGATCCGCGACATTCCGCACCATTTGACCGGGTTCAAGCCGGTGACGGGCATTTTCACCAATTTGATCGCGGAAATCGACCACCTGCTGGAACAGCTCGGCTTCGAGCTGCAGTCGATGTTTGCGTACAATGTGTACGCCCGCGTGAACGAGCTGGAGTCGCTCGAAAAGATGCGGGATTGGTTCAAGCATCAATTTTTTCCGGCGTTCGCAAAGCATTACGAAACATTGACCGTTCCGAACCAAACGAAAATCGTGCAGCAGGTCGTCGATTACATTATGAACGGCACCGAAGGCGATCTGTCGCTGCAGGAAGCGGCTTCCCGGTTCGGACTGTCGCCGTCCCAGCTGAGCCGGATGTTCAAGGAAGAGATGAACGTCAACTTTTTGGACTACTGCATCGAGGTGCGCATGTCGCGGGCGAAGGAATGGCTCGCCCATTCCGATATGCCGATCAAGCAAATCGCCGACCGTCTGCGGTATACGACGGCGCAAAACTTTTCCCGGGCGTTCAAGCAAACGACGGGAATGTCGCCGGGCCAATACCGGGATTCCGTTCGCCGGCACACCGACGGATTCGCTTAACGCGAATTCGAGATAAGGAATGCGACCGCGGCCTTCGCCTTTTCGGCGAAGGCTTTTTTGCCGTACGGCGCCCCGGATGCGGACAAGTCTCATCTTTTGCAGGGCGTATCATCTTTTGCCCGGCGTCTCGAAAAAAGTGATCGTTTACAGGCTGACTCCGTCTCGCCTATGATGGCGGCAATCGATTCGAGACGATGACCGGTTATACCGGAAAGGGGGTTCACGCAAATTGAGAACGATTGCAAACCAACAACGGCCCGCATCCCGCGTCCCCGGACCGAAAGGCGGCCTATGGGCCGGCTTGGGGAGAAAGCTGTGGAAAAGCAGAGTCATGTATTTGTTCGCCTTGCCGGGCACCCTTTACTTCATTTTGTACAAATACGTGCCGCTGCTCGGCTCGGTGATCGCCTTTCAGGATTACAGCCCGTTTCAAGGCTTTTTGCACAGCGATTGGGTCGGCCTCAAGCATTTCCGGAGCATCTTCGACAACGCCGAAGTCGTGCAGGTGCTCATCAATACGCTGACGCTGTCGTTTTTGCAGATCGCCTTCGCTTTTCCCGTTCCGATCGTACTCGCGCTCATGCTGAACGAGGTTCGGCACGAATGGTTCAAACGGGTCATTCAGTCGCTCGTCTATTTGCCGCACTTTTTATCGTGGGTCGTCGTGATCGGGCTCGTTACCATCTTCCTGCGCAGCGACGGGGTGATCAACAGCTTGACGGGGTATCTGTTCGGGGCCGAGCCGATTTTGTATTTGCAGCAGCCGTACTTGTTCAAGCCGCTGATCGTCCTGGAGGTCATCTGGAAAGAATCGGGCTGGGGCACGATCGTCTTCCTGGCCGCGCTGGCCGGCGTCAATCCCGAGCTGTACGAAGCGGCGATCGTCGACGGAGCGAACCGGTGGCGGCGCATCTGGAACATTACGCTTCCGTCCATCCGCGGCACGATCGTCATTTTGCTCATTTTGCGGCTCGGCACCGTTCTCGACAACGGATTCGAACAAATATTCCTGATGCTTAATCCGTACGTCAAGCAGGTCGGCGAAGTGCTCGATACGTACGTGTACTACAAAGGCGTCCTGCAATCGGACTTCAGCTTCGCGACCGCGGTCGGGCTGTTCAAGTCGGTCGTCGGACTCGTGCTGGTCGTGGCGGCCAACAAGCTGGCCAAACGGTTCGGCGAAGACGGAATCTACTAGGCATACCCCCAAAAAGCGAAGCGTCATACCAAGAAAAGGAGGTGCGCATGCGGCATGGAGCACCGCACATGGCTCGGCCGGGCGGCCGATTGGCTGAACGTCGCCATACTCGCCCTGATCGCGGCGGCGATGGTCGTCCCGTTTCTGTACATTTTCTCCGTTTCGTTTTCGTCGATGGAGGAATTTTTGCGCAAGGACTTCATTTTCTGGCCCGAGCATTGGGTGACGGACGCGTACCGGTACATTTTATCGAACGACAAGTTCGTCAAATCGATTTTCGTGACGATTTTGATTACGGCGCTCGGCACGGCGCTCAATCTGGCGTTTACGTCCACGATGGCTTACGCGCTGTCGAAGCCGTTTTTCGGGCAAAAGCCGCTGCTGTTCATGGTGCTGTTCACGTTTCTGTTCAGCGCCGGCATTATTCCGACGTACTTGATCGTCAAGGAAACGTTCCTGCTCAATACGATCTGGGCGTTGATCATTCCGGTGCTGATCAGCCCGTGGAATTTGATCGTGTTTACGCAGTTTTTCAAAAGCATCCCGGAGGAGCTGAACGAAGCCGCCTTGATCGACGGCGCCGGACCGTTCACCGTATTCGCCCGCATCGTGCTGCCGCTGTCGAAGCCGGCACTCGCCACGTTCGGCCTGTTTTACGCCGTCATGCATTGGAACTCGTACTTTACCGGCATGCTGTATATAAGCAATCCGAACTTATGGCCGATTCAGCTGCTGCTCCGGCAAATCGTCGTCGTCAACGACACGTCGTCGCTCCAGGCCGACCAGCTCGCCAACATCCAGCCTCCGCCCGCGGAGACGACGCAGATGGCCGCCATTTTGCTGGCGACGGTGCCGATTTTGATCGTCTACCCGTTTCTGCAAAAGCACTTCGCCAAGGGGGTGATGATCGGTTCGGTCAAAGGGTAAGCGAACCGTACCGTAAGACGAGATTGATCGAGGGGTTCCGTCTGTAAAAACAAAGCTCATCCATACCGGAGGTGTCCGCCATGAAAGGAAACACATTCGCCGGCCTCGTCGCCGTAGCCGTCCTGTCCGCCTCGCTCGCCGCCTGCTCCGGCGGCGGCCAAAACGCGGGAGAAACGCCGAAATCCGGCGACGCGAACGCGCCGAAGACGAACAAAACGTACGACATCAGCTTCCTCAACTTCGCTTATACGATTTTCCCCGATCCGAACGGAAAAGGCGTAGAGGCGATCAAGCAAAAATTCGGCGCCAACATCAAGTCCCAGTTCGTGCTGCAGTCCGACTATAAAGAGAAGCTGAACGTCATTATGGCGTCGGGCGACATGCCGGACGTCGTGGCGATCAAAGATTTGGACTCGAACTATTACAAGTGGGCGAGACAAGGCGCTTTCCTGCCGCTCGACGAATACATCGACCAGTACGCGACGCTCAAAGGCGTGCCGAAGACGATTTACGATCAATTCCGCGTCAACGGCAAAATTTACAGCATCCCGATGTACCAGCCGACGTATACGTTCTCCGGAACGATCCGCCAGGACTGGCTCGACAATCTCGGCCTGAAAATGCCGACGAACTACAAGGAGCTGCTGGACGTCGCCATCGCCTTCACGAAAAACGATCCGGACAAAAACGGCAAAAACGATACGTACGGCTTCGCCCTCGGGGAAAGCATCTCCCCTAACCATGCGATGGGAGCCTATTGGTCCGGCGCCTGGTATCATAAGGACAAGGACGGCAATTATATGCCGGGCTTGATCGGCCCGGGACGCAAAGAAGTGATCGAGACGCTTACCGCGGCCTACAAGGAAGGCGCCGTCACGAAAGATTTCGCCGTGCTCAACTGGGCGCAGACGAACAAAGAATTTTACTCCGGCAAAGCGGGCATTTTCATCGGCACGCCGAGCGGGATGGTCGAAGATTATTACACCGGCCTGCTGAAGGTCGATCCGAAAGCGAAGGTCGCGCCGATCCCGTTCTTCAAAGCTCCGGACGGCTCCCAGGGCAACTTGAAGGGCCGCGGCTTCTTCGGACTGACGACGCTTTCGGCCAAGCTGAAAAACGATCCGGACAAAGTGAAAAAGATTTTGGAAATACTCGATTACGGCCGCCAGTTCATCCCGCTCGACCAGCGCACGCCGCAAAACCAGCAGTTCGACTGGATCATGGGCGGAAACGGCGTCGGCTACGACATGGTGAACGGCAAGGCGGTGCCGAAAGCGGGCCAGGAATCGAATACGCCGATCCAATACATGCTGCAGCGCCACGAGTTTTGGAAGCCGTGGGCGCCGAGCGACGACGCCAACCAGTTTTCCAAGGCGTCTTACAATTCGCCGGAAATGCAGGCGTTTATCGCCACGATCGAGCAGATGGAGAAGACGTACAATAAAAACCCGTACGACGATCCGTCCTACCTCGTCTACTCGGAAACGCAGGCGTCCAAAGGGACGGAGCTGGACAAATATTTGATCGACGAGCAGACGAAAATGATTTCCGGCCAGCGTCCGATATCCGATTGGGACAAAATGATCGAGGAATGGAAATCCCGCGGCGGCGCCCAGCTGATGAAGGAAGTGAACGACGGCATCAAAGCCGCCAAAAACCAGTAACGTCCGCAGCCGCCGTCGGCGCCGCGCCGGTTCGAAAGGAGCCGCGCGGCGCCGCTTGCGTCGCAATGCAAACGTATGTTTCCTTTTTATGGCGGCAAATGGTATACTTGTTGTCAACACGCACTCGCGAAAGGGGATTTTCCGTCATGCAGCAGCCTATCGTCCGATGCGGCTGGGTGAACGACAGCCAGCTCTACATCGATTACCACGACCGGGAATGGGGCGTTCCCGTCCACGACGACAACGCCCTGTTCGAGCGGCTCGTTCTGGAAGGCGCCCAAGCGGGGTTGAGCTGGTATACCATTTTGCGCAAAAGGGAGCATTACCGCGAAGCGTTCGACCGGTTCGATCCGGCGAAGGTGGCCGCCTACGACGAGCGGAAAATCGAAGAGCTGATGGGGAATCCGGGAATCGTCCGCAACCGGCTGAAAATTCGGTCCGCCGTGCGCAACGCCGTGGCGGTTCTCGACGTGCAGCGGGAGTTCGGCTCCTTCGACGCTTATTTATGGTCGTTCGTCGGCGGCAGCCCGATCCGCAACAGCTGGAAGCAGCTCGCCGACGTGCCCGCCAAGACGCCGATTTCCGACGCGATGAGCAAAGATTTGAAGAAGCGCGGCTTCTCGTTCGTCGGCTCGACGATCTGCTACGCCTTGATGCAGGCGACGGGAATGGTGCAGGATCACGTCGTGACGTGCTTCCGCCATCGGGAGCTGGCCGAAGCGACGCAGGGGGCGATTGCCAATAATTGAGGGTTTTCTCGGTATGCGATTTGTGTTAGCCTTCTAAAAGTAGCCGAAACTTCGGTAAATGGAAACGGCTGGATAAGCAAGTCGGCCGCTTCCGCTCACAAAGTGCGGGGGATTTTTTTTACGGACAAGCCGTTTAACGACGCTTTCCGTTTCGGGGTGAATCGCGACTTTTCTCGCGTAGGGCTGTATCCTCAGTCCGAATCCGACAACTAACCTCGTAGGCGAACAAAAGGAGAGGAATCGCATATGCATTGGAGAAACACCTGGAAGCGAGCGCTGCTTACGGGCGGTTTTGCTTTGTTTTTCATCACCGGCTCGGCCGTTTCGGCAGTAGGACGGCCCGTTGATCCGATTCTTCTTCAGCCCTGGTCGCCGCTTGTCCTGCAAAGCGGCGATATGTCGACCAAGTCGAATCCCGACTTTTCCGATTTTCAAGCGCAGCTATTGCGCAGTCATTTCAATGCCGTACAATCGCTGATCGAAAGCGAAAAAGAGCCGACGTCGATCGCCGAGCACATGCTTGCCGCGGTTCCGACGATATACGAGGTGCAGCCGCTGACGGCGGCCGCGCCGGACGATCTGTTCGCGATCAAGCCTGTTGCGCTCGGACTCGCTCAGGCGCCCGCGGCGGACCCTCAGCCGTTGGCGGCGGCCCGGCAGCCTGCGGCAGCCGACGCGAAAGCGGCGGAGCCGAAGGCCGCTCCGAAAGTCGCGGCGTCCATGCCGAAAAAGGTAAGCAAAGCGGCGGAAGCGGCGCAAACGGCGAAAGCCGCCGAACCGAGAAATCTCGTTACGACGGTCACCGGCGCGACGATTACGCCGAAGAAAACGGTCAAGGCGGTGGCGTCCGCCTACACGGCCAGCGCCGAAGAAAACGGCGGCTACGCCGGCAAAGACTATTTCGGCAATTCGCTGCAGGTCGGCTCGATTGCCGTCGACCCCGACGTCATTCCGCTCGGCTCGACCGTTTACGTGACCGGCTACAGCTACGACGGTTTGCCCGCCGGCGGCATGATGGCCAAAGCGGTCGATATCGGCGGCGCCATCGACGGCAACCGGGTCGATATATTCGTGCCGGATTCGCGCGAGAAAGCGAAAAAGTTCGGCTTGCAAAACGTTACGCTGTATGTCGTCGACTGAGGTCGGCGGCTTTTTTTTCGTTGCGTCTTACTTGCTTTTCGGCAAATGCAGCAGCTCCGGCACCGTAACGAGCCCGTATCCCTGTTCGCGCAGCTTCATGATGATGGACGGCAGCGCCTTGACGGTGCCGCTCAAATCCTGGCTGTCTCCGCCGGCGGAATGCTGCAGCACGATCGCCCCCGCTTTCGTATGGCCCAGGATGTTGCCCGACACCTGCTGCTCCCCGAGGCTTTTCCAATCGAGCGAGTCGACGTTCCAGTTTACGACGATATAACCGTGCCGGTTCGCCCATTGCAGCTGCCCTTCGGTGATTTCCCCGTACGGAGGCCGGATCAGCTTCGGCTTGTAGCCGGCAAGCCCGTTAAGCGTTAGTTCCGTTTGCTCGATTTCCGCCGCGAACTGCTCGACGGACAGCTTCGTAAACAGAGGATGGCGATAAGAATGATTGCCGATCGCATGGCCTTCGCGGATGATTCGCTTGACGACGGCGGGGTGCGCCTCGGCTTTTTTGCCGAGCAGGAAAAAAGTCGCCTTAACCCCGTAAGCCTTCAGCACGTCCAGCACCTGCGGCGTAAACCGCTCGTCCGGGCCGTCGTCGAACGTCAGCGCGATATTTTTCTCCTTCGACGTTCCGCTTACTTTGAACACGTCCGGATATTTCGCACGCAGCTGCGAAATGGTCAGCTTTTTGCCCGCGGCCGCGTTCGTCTGCGATTTTTGCACGCTGACCGACGGCGCCTTGGCTTCTCCGGACCGCTTCGTTCGGGCCGTCGGCCGGGACTGGGGCGCCGGTACCGGGTCAACCGGCTGTACCGTTTCGACCGGGGCCGGCGGGGTAGGCGCGGGCGGCGACTCGGACTTGCTCCGTTCCCTTTCGGCCGTCTCGGCCGCCAGCCGCAGCCGATCGGGGGCGCCGCCCGCCGGTCCGCGATCCGCTGCGGATTCCGCCGTATTTTGCGCCGCCTCGCCTTCTCCCGCTCCAGGTCCGGGTACGGCCGCCTGACAGCCCGCGGCGATAAAGCAGCTGAGCGCAATGCCGATGATGCGCTTCATGGACATCCCCTCCCGTCATACGCATAGTATGCTTGTACGGGACGGAATTATCCGTTCGGGGCGCCGCTGGAAGCCGATTCCGGCAAGGTGACGACGACCGTCGTCCCTTCGCCGACCCGACTGTCCATCCGGATCGCGCCTCCGTGCATATCGACGATTTTGCGCACGATCGACAAGCCGAGACCGCTGCCGCCGAGCGCGCGATTGCGCGAAGCGTCCGCCTTGTAAAACCGGTCGAACGCCTGCGCCAGCTCCTTGTCCGACATGCCGATGCCCGTATCCGCGATTTCGATCGTTGCGGTACCGCCCCGGCTTGCGGCCCGTATGCGAACGGCGCCCCCTTCCGGGGTAAATTTGATGCTGTTATGGAGCAGGTTCGTCCAAACCTGGCCCATCAGCTGCTCGTCGGCGTATACGTAAGCCGCCTCCAGATCGACGTCCATCTCCAGCCGCTTCTTCTCCCACTGCGGCTCGCACGCCAAGATCAGATGGCGCAGCTGCTTGTCGACCCGGTAGCGGCTTCGTTCGAACGGATGGCGTTCCGAATCGAGCGACGACAGCTTCAGCAAATTGTCGCTCAGCTTGGACAGCCGCTCCGTTTCCAGCTCGATAATCGATAAATACCGGTCGCGCTCCTCCGCGCGGAGCGAATCGCCGCGCAGCGCCTTGGCGAAGCCGCCGATCGACGTGAGCGGGGACTGGATTTCGTGGGATACGTTCGATATGAATTCCTGGCGCATATTTTCGATCTGCTTCAGGCCCGACGCCATATCGTTGATGCCTTCGATCAAAACGGCGAACTGGCGGTTGTCTTTGCCGCGCTTTTGGCGGAACACCCCTTCGATGCGGACGTCGAAGTCGCCGCGGGCTATGCGCCGCAAGGCGTCCAGTATGGCCGTCCACAGCTTGAGCTGGCGCGGGGCGCCGAACAGAAAGCCCGCTATCGCCGCGGCGAGCAGCAGCGCGTGAATGAGCAGCAGCGGCGTCAGCTGTTTGCGGTAATCGTGGAAAAGACCGGGCGCCGGCGCCTGTACGATCAGCGCGTACGTCGTCCGGCCGATCGTCAGCGGCCCGCCGACCGCGGCCGTGCCGTCGCGGAACGGATTCGGCCGGTCGAGCAGGCGTATCGGCCGTCCGCCGAGCATCGCCTCCAGCTCGGCTTGCCCGATGCCGCCCTCTGCCGCCGGTCCGTCCGCGCCTCCGGCTGCGCCGCCGAACCATCGGGCTCGGCCGGCCTCATCCGCCAGGCCGACTCGCACGCCCGTCGCTTCGGCGAGCTTCCCGGCAAAGCCGGCCGCTTCGGCGGTGTCGCCGGCTTCCCGCCAGACGGCGGCGACCAGCTCCCTTTTGGCGGCCAGCGCCTCCCACAGCGCTTCCTTGTCGCCTCGGCCGTGAATGAAGGCGCCCGCCGCAAACGCGATCGTCCACATTCCGTAAAACATGACGGTCATGTAAAGAAACCCGGCCACGATTTTATAAATCGGCGGCCTCCGCATAAACCGTTCTTCCCAGTTCGCCGCCGGTTTTTCGGCGCTCGCGCGGCTCATACCGAGTTCTCCAGCCGGTAGCCGAGTCCGCGGATCGTGCTGATTTTGAACGTATGACGCTCCTCCGGAAACCGTTCCCGCAGCCGTTTGATATGGACGTCGACCGTCCGCTCGTCGCCTTCGTAATCGTAGCCCCAAATGTGCTCGATCAGCTGCTCGCGGGAAAACGTTTTGCCCGGGTAGCTGGCCAGCTTGAACAGCAGCTCGAACTCTTTGAGCGGAAGCGTCAAGCTTTTCCCCTCGACGGAAGCTTCGTACGTTTTGCGGTTCAGCTGCAGCTCGCCGACCTGCACCGTCTGCGAGGCGACGATTTTATATCGCTTCAGCAGCGCCTTGACGCGGGCGATCAGCTCGGCCGGCTCGAACGGCTTCACCAAATAATCGTCGGCGCCGAGCTCGAACCCTTTCACCTTTTGCGACGTTTCGCCTTTCGCCGTCAGCATGAGCAAGGGCAGATCGTAGCTCTCTCTCAGCTCCCGGCATAACGCCCAGCCGTCCATATGCGGCATCATAATATCGAGAATGACGAGATCGGCCGTCACCGTCTCGAGCCGCGCCAGCGCTTCGCGGCCGTCGGCCGCTTCGAGCACGTCGAACCCTTCCCGTTCGAGAAAATGTCGCGCCAGCTCGCGAATGAACGGATCGTCGTCAACAACCAGAAGCCGTGTCATCGGCTGCCCCTCCTTTCGCCGTTTCTTTTATAAGCATAATGTACCTCGTCTTGTCGCGGAATAGAAGCTTGCTTCAGACGACCTCGGGCTGCAGCGCTCTCTGAGCCTCCGCCTCCGCTCCCGCTTCTCCCTTCGCCTCGCCCGGCTTCCCCTTCGCCCCGGCGTCTTCCCGTACGTTCAGCTTCGCGTTTCCCATCAGAAAGCTGATCAGGAAGCCGAGAATGACGATAGCCGCGCCGACCGCGAACAATTGCGTGATCGCATTCGCGAACAGCTGCTGCAGCTCGGCCGCCATCTCGCGGGGAAGCGCCGCCATTGCCGTTTTGTCGACGAGGACTCGCGGATTCGACAGCTGCCCGAGCTGCTCGGCCGGAATTTGCGGAAACTTCCCGGCAAGCGCGGACAATCCGTGATGCAGCCGGTCGGACATTATCGCCCCGAGCACGCTTACTCCGATCGTGCCGCCGACGGAGCGGAAAAATTGCACCGACGAGGTGACGACGCCTCGCTGCTTGCGGTCCGCGGCTTCCTGGGCGGCCGTATTGATGGCCGGCATGAGCGGCCCCATGCCGAGTCCGGCGACGATCATATACAGAACGATCGTCGTCTTCGTCGTATGGACGTCCATCGTCGACATCAGGTAAAAACCGATCGCCATGACCGCCAGTCCGCATGCGATCAGGACACGATACTGCACCTTGGCGAGCAGCCTGCCGGAAACGATCGAGGCGGCTACGACCGCCAGCATGAGCGGGGTCAAAATGTAGCCGGCCAGCGAAGCGCTGACGCCGACGATCCCCTGCACGTAAAGCGGAATGTACGTAATCGCTCCGAACATCGCCGCGTTCATCATAAAGCCCGTCGCGAACGAGACGGCAACGACCCGGTTGCGGAACAGCGAAAGCGGCAAAATCGGCTCCTTCGCCTTCGTCTCGGCCCATAGAAACAGCCCGAGCAGCGCCGCCCCGACCGCGAACAAGCCGATTACGAACGGCGAGCCCCAGCCGTAGCTCGCGGCGTTCTCCCCCGCGCCGCCCCCGAAAACAAGGGCGAGCATGACGGAGACGATCGAACCGCTCAGCAGCGCCGCCCCCGGCCAATCGATCGACCGTTTGCCGGGGCTTCGGCTTTCCTTCAAAGCGGCGGCAATAATCGCCATCGCCGCCAGGCCGATCGGCAGATTGACGTAAAAAATCCAGTTCCAGCTGAAGTGATCGACGATAAAGCCGCCGACAGCAGGACCGACGATGCTCGTGAGCGCGAACACCACCCCGAACATCCCCTGCATGTTTGCCCGTTTCTCCGGCGGCATCATGTCGGCGATTATCGTGATCGCCAGCGGCATCAGCGCGCCTGCGCCGATCCCTTGAATGCCGCGGAAGACGATGAGCTCGGTCATATTCGCCGCGAGGCCGCAAAGCGCGGAACCGCCGACGAACAAGCCCATCCCGATCATGTACATTTTTTTCCGTCCGTACAAGTCGGCCAGCTTGCCGAAAATCGGCATGCTCGTCGTGGATGCGAGCATGTAGACGGAAAAGACCCAGCTGTACAGCGATAGGCCGCCGAGCTGCTGTATGACGGTCGGCATCGCCGTCGCCATAATCGTTTGATCGAGCGCGCCCAGCAGCATGCCGAGCAGCAAGCCGGCCAATACCGGACCGACCTTCGTTTTATCGTTTGCCATCGTTCTCAACCCTTCTTCCCTGAATTGGATGAGAACAATATAGGCGGCATTTATGAACTGAATATGAACCGACCGAGAAAAATCGCACAAACAAAAAAGACCGGCCACGGCCGAGCCTCCTTCTTCTTGAGGAAAGCTCGGCGTCGGACGGCCGGAAAAAAGCGGTCGCGGTCGCCGGAACAGGAACGGCGTCAACCGTTCATTCCGTTAAAAGCCCGCTTTTTGGGGCAATTCGTCACTCCCGACAAAGCGGCGAAACGGATCCCGCCTGCCCGTCCCGCTCCACGATGTCGCGAATGACCGAATCGAGCGTAACGCCGGCGAGCTGCCGCTCCATCGCGGCTTCCGCCTCCCGGAAGCTTTTATCGAGCGCGCCTTGAATGTTGCGGCCGACCAGGCAAGCCGGATTCGGTTTGTCGTGCATCGAAAATAACGGATCGCCGTCGTCGCCCTGCACCGCCTTATAGACGTCGAGCAGCGTAATGCGTTCGATCGGCCTGGCGAGCGTGGCGCCGGCCACGCCCGGGCTCGTCCGGATCAACCCGGCCTTGCTCAGCAAGCTCATCATGCGTCGGACGACGACCGGATTCGTATTGACGCTGCCTGCGATCAGATCGGACGTGATCCGTTGCTGCTTGTTGATTTCCAGCAGGGCGAGAATGTGCACGCCCACGGCAAAACGGCTGTTGATCGCCATGTCGGACTCCCCCTCCCAATGTCAGCCGAAGCCGCCTCCGTGCCGGAAACGCTACTCCCACGGATAGACGGTCGTCAAAAAATCGGCGAACTTTTTGCTTTCCTCCCGGCGATGTCTCCGCATTTCCGCGCGGCCGATCGCGGTGCGGTGAAGCTGAATTTCCTCTTCCGATTCCGGAATGACCTTCGGCACCGGAACCGGCTTCTTGTCGTCGCCCAACGCGACGAACGTCAGAAACGACGTCGCGGATATGTGCCGCTCGCCGCTCAGCATGTCTTCCGTAATGACTTTGACGAACACTTCCATCGAGCTGCGCCCCGTATACGTGACGAACGATTCGAGGCAAACCGAAGCCGTCATCGGAATCGGCGACAAAAAGTCGACGGAATCCGTCGAAGCGGTTACGGCCGACCTGCGGCAATGCTTCGCCGCCGAAATGGAGGCGATATCGTCGATATAAGCCATCAGCTTGCCGCCGAACAGCGTGTTGTAATTGTTGACGTCCGTCGGAAACACCCGGAACGTTTTGTAGCAGCGGGATTCCTTCGCATATCTTTGTTCCACCATGCCTGGTTCACGCCTTCCGGTTATAAATCGTTTCTATCGTTTTTGCTCAAGCAGCAATAGGATGCCCGAAATAAGGAAAAATCCGAACCTGGCGATCCGGATTTTTCGCTGCGGATACGCATATTGTACCCGAAAAACCGTCCCGGTCTCAATGGGGAGCCGGGGCGGGATACACAACTTCGTCCAAACGGAGAATTTGGGCGAGCCGCCCTTCTCTCATGCCGATTCCGGCCAGCAGCCTGCCGCCCGGCCGCCCCGTTTCCGGGGGAGGCTGAATGTCCGCGTAGGTCGTCACTTTCGTGACCCGGTCGACGATCAGGCCGACCGGTTGCTCGCGGCAGGCGACGACGACGATGCGCGTGCTTTTCGTGTCCGTCTCGTCGTCGAGACCGAACAGTGCGCGAAGACCGATAACCGGGACGACGCTCCCGCGCAGGTCGAAGACGCCTTTCACGTCCGGCCGGGAGTGCGGTATATGCGTAATCGGCTGCATTTTGATAATTTCGCGAACCTCATCGATCTTGACGGCGAAATGGTGCTCGCCGACCCCGAACTCGATATATTGCTCCTGCCGTTGCATCGGCATCGTTCCACATCCAAACCGTTGCTGATTTCGTTCCAATCAGCGAATTTTGAAAATCGAGACGGACGCGTTGAGCTCGTCCGCCAGCTGCGCGAGCGATTGGCAGGTCGCCGCCGTTTCCTCCGATGCCGCGGCCGCTTCCTCGCTGGCCGCCGCGATCGATTGAACGGCGATCATCACGTTGGACGCTTGGGCGGTTTCCTGCTCGCAGGCGGCGGCGATTTCGTTCACCTTCGCGGAGGAGGCGTCGACCATCGCCGCAATCGACCGGAACGCTTCCCCCGTCCGGTTCGATTGGGCGACGCTGTCCATTACCGCATCGACGCTTTGCTTCGTATTGCTTTGCATCACTTTAATGATCGCCGATATTTGCTTGGTCGCCTCGCTGCTCCGTTCCGCCAGCTTGCGCACCTCGTCGGCGACGACCGCGAAGCCGCGCCCCTGATCGCCGGCCCGCGCCGCTTCGATGGCGGCATTCAGCGCGAGCAGGTTCGTCTGATCGGCGATATCGTCGATCACCTCGATAATGTCGCCGATTTTGCCGGAGTCTTCCTCCAGCTTGGCCATCTTGGCGCTAACCTCGCGCATGCCGGCGACGGACGATTCGACCACCTTCGCCCCTTCGCCGGCCGTCTTCACCGTCTCCTGCGCGAGCTCGGCCGCTTGCTCCGCGCCCTGCGCGACCGAATCGATGGCGATCGACAGCTCGCCGAACAGATCGGTGATCGACTGGGCCGATTGGGCCTGGTTCGTGCTGCTTCCGGCGATTTCCTGCGTGCTGGCCGATATTTGCTCGGATGCGGCCGCCACGCTTTGGGACGATTGGACGATGTTCCCGATCAAGCTTTGCAAATTCCGGATCATCGCATTAATCGAGCGCCCGAGCTGGCCGACTTCGTCCTTCGTATCGACGTCGGCTTCCTCCCGCAAATCGCCCTGCGCCACCTTCTCGACCACTTTGACCATGCGGGCGAGCGGATTGGCGATGGCGCGAGATATGTATATGCCGAGGAACAAGTTGAACAAAATCGCGGCGGCGATCACTGCAATCATAATATTGCGGGCGAGCGAGTAAGCCTTGCCCGATTCGTCGTATGTAGCCGCCGCGATCTCGACGTTCATGTCGATCAGATTCGCCAAGCTGGCGCGCATTTTAACGCCGACCGGATCGAGCTGCTCCTCCTTGAACTTATGGTACTCGGTCAGGTCCGGCAAGTAAGTCAGCTGCCGCGTTTGATCGTACAGCTTGATGTAGGAAGCGAACGCGGCGTCGAAAAGCTTGAGCTCGTCGACCTCCGCTTTCGTGAAAGCGACTTTGCGGTAGGAGTCCATCTTCTCTTGAAACTCCCGCTTATAGCCGTCGATATCGGCGGACAGCTTGTCCTTCTCGGCTTTCTCCGCCGCCCCGCTCATGTCGCGAAGCGCCACGCGCATTTGCTGGTAGCTGATTTGCGCCGCGGACAAATCCCGGACGGAGACGAGATTGTTCGAGTATACTTCCTTCACGTTGCCGTTCAGCATGCTCAGATTGGAAAGCGCATACAAGCCGACGGCCGCCATAATCGCCGCGACCGTCATAAAGGCGGAAAGCAGCTTGACGTACGTTTTCAAATTCAAAAACCATCTCATCGTATCGGTTCACCTCATATAGTCGGATACGCTCATTATAAGATGCCGGAACTGGATTGTCATCCGATATTTCGACATATTACTACATTTAATGACAGTATTCATCGACTATATTTGACAAATGACTATGTCTTTCCCTTCCATTGCAATCGATTACAGCCTATTCGATAAGAGAAGCCGTCCGGAAATACGACGAACGGTCCAGTAGGCTTCAAATACGGCCAATAATCGTCCCGCCTCAATCCCTGTTCTTCCTTGCTCCCGCAAGCCGCTTTCGGCTTCGGACATGCGGCTGACGAACCGAGCGATCGTTATCGGAGCCGACTGCGGTGGTTTGAATACGTTTACGAACCCCAGTATCGCTATTGCCGGCAATTCGGGTCGTTTTCCTCCATTTTGGGCTGGATAGCGATGTCCGGATTCGTTAGCCTGAAAAAACGATCGTTTTTGCGCCGATAAGCATACTACGATTCGTTCCATCCGCCGATGCGGCTCCCGGTTGCCGAGCGATCCCTAAGAAAAGAAAAGCTTCTGACCGAAGCTTTTCGACGGGGCGAGTTCGATAAGTAAGACCGCTGAGAAAAACGTTCCAGCGGTCCTTTTTGCCATGCTTAATATTCGTTGACTTTGCCCTTCACCTTGTACATGCCGGCATGGGCCATATTCAGTTCGACCCGAACCGACTTCAAGGCGTAGTCGGTCAGCGGCCGCTCCCCGTCGTCGGTCAGCTTGCCCCACGCATCGAATTTTTTGCGATACAGCACATGATCCAGCTCGAACAAGTCGATGCCGCGCTGGACGCCGTAGTCGAACGTACGCCGCACCTCCGACGCGATCTGCTTCTCCGCCGTTTGTTCGATTTCGCTTTCGCTCATCGGCTTCAACAATTCCGTTACGACGAGCTGGCCCGTAATTCGGATCGTATAAGAGGGTCTGCCGTTTTCCACGACGGGCGTAACGCTCGCTTTCGGACGATCGATCGACACCGAAGCCGCGGGCTCGCCTTCGACCAGGAGCATTACGTTGCTCCGTTGCGTATCGCGGTCCAGCCAGCGCAGTCCCGTCAAATCGCGGTCCGCCGCCCAAACGGACGGCTTTCGTTTATTGACGATAAACAAGCCGTCGACTTCCAGCTTCGGGTCGTTTTTGTCGCCTTCCTTCCATACATCGTTCGCGATGCCGAGCGACGGCAGAAACAAGCTCGACCCGGGTTCCCGGTAATCGGCGACCGCTTTGTACAGTCGCAGCGGACGGATATACGACCTTTGCCGGTAGTTGTCTTCCGGCTGGTGCAAAATCGAACCGAGCGGGGATTGGTTGAAAAACGGCAGCACCGTGAAGATGCGATCGATCGGTTCCTTCGTCCCGTATACCCATTGCGTATATCGCATCTCCCGGAAGCGGATCAGGCCGTCCATATAGTTCTCGAATCCGTGCTCCAGCGCTTTGTCCGTAAAGACGACCGAAGACACCTGCCCCCAAAACACCCGCTGCTGCGACGTCTCGAGAAGCCGATTCATCGCCTCGACGATCGTGCCGCCCTTCTCCCGGCCGGACCAGACGGAAGCCGGCTGTCCCGTTTTTCCCCCTTCTTGTTTGGACACGTTGGCGAAATCGAGCATTTGAGCGTACACGACGAATTGTCCGTCCGCGTAATCGTAGCCGATCGCCGTGATGTAGTTCGTATCCTGGATCGTTTTCACGTCCCAGCAGCCCGTCGCGACGATGGACAGCAGCGCCCCGACGAGAACCGTACAAGCCGTACGTATCAAGACCGCCCCCTCTTTTGTCGGGTGTCGTCCGTCGTATTCAGGAAAGTCGGTCGGCGCTTCGCCGTCTTCCACTTATTGTACCGGAGCGAACGGATCCAATCCCGCGGCGACGGCGGACTTATGGGGGCCAAGTACGGCACGCCGAACGATTCCAGCGTCGCCAAATACAGGACGAGGGCTACGACGGATACGATAAAGCCGAACATGCCGAGCAGCGCCGACACGATCAAAATGAGGATGCGCAGCAGCGTTACGGAGCCGGCGAGCGACTGGTTGACGAGCGTATACATCGCCATCGTCGAAATCGCCACCGCCACGAGCGTCGTCGGACTGGTCAGGCCGGCCCGGATCGCCGCGTCGCCGATGATCAGCCCGCCGACGACCGCGACGGTTTGGCCGACCGCCTTGGGCAGTCGCAGGCCCGCTTCCCGGAACAGCTCGAACAGGCCGAGCATCAGGAAAAAATCCATCGGGCCGGACAACGGCAGGCCAAGGCGGACCGAGGCGATCGTTGCCAGCAGCGGAAACGGAATTTGATCGAAATTGTAAGACGTCACGGCGATGTAAAAGCCCGGAAAAAACACCGCTATCGCGAGCCCCGCCAGCCGCAGCGCCCGTTCGACCGCCACGTAATACGAAGGGAAATGGAGGTCCTCCGGCGATTTTAAAATCATCGTCAAGTTGGCCGGAGCGAGCAGCGCCATCGGCGAGCCGTCGACCAGGATGCCGATCCGCCCGCGAAGCAGGCCGTCGGCCACAAAGTCCGGCCTGCCGATATAATCCAGCAGCGGAACGAGCGAGAAGCCTTTGTCGGTCAATCCTTCTTCGAGCTGCTCGCTGCTGATCAGACCGTCGAGGTTCAGACGCTCCAGCTTTAGCCGCGCCTCCTTCACGATAACCGGATCGGCTACGTCCCCGATATAGAGCAGCGCTACGGACGTATGGCTGCGTTGGCCGACTTTTATCAGCTCGCAGCAGAGCGACGTCGTCAGAAGCCGTTTGCGTACAAGCGCCACATTCGTCGCCAAATCTTCGGTAAACGCGTCGCGGGGACCTTTCACCGACACTTCCGTGCTTGACTCCTCCGGCTTCCGGATCGGCGGATTCGCGATATTCACCGTATACAGCAAGCGGGGCGATTCGAAAAACAGCACGAGTTCCCCCGTATACAGCCGGTCCGCCATCGGTTTCTCCCAATCCGGAGCGGCGATGCGGGAAAGCAGCAGCGAACCGTTCGTCTCGACCAGCTCGGAGGTCACCGTTTCCGCATCTTCCAGCATCCGCTGCAAATGAGGCAGCACGAACCCGTTGATCTGGGACGCATCGGCCATTCCGTAGCAGTACAGCAGCACGACGGGATGGGAGCGATCCCGCGGCCCGAGCCGGACGGATTCGATTTTCACGTCCTGCGACAGCGCGAACAAATCCCGGAACCGCCGCTCGTCCATTTCCGCCAATACCGGCTTCACGTCTTCGCACTCTCCTTTCGTCCCGAAGCGGGCACCAGCGACAAAACGAACAGCGCCAAGCCGAAACAAGCGCCGAGCACCGATATTCCCGGGAAGTACCAATTTGCGATGATGGAAGCCAGCGTCACGTCGTTAAACGGAACGGACACGATCGCCGCCATCAGCACGGCGCCTCCGGACAGTACGTAGTTCCGGCGCATGCGGCCCGCATGTTCCGTGAGGAGATACAGCATCAGCGAAACGCGGACGAACGAACCGGAAATCCACTGGTAAATGGAAAAAAAGTCAAGGTGCGAAATGAACTTTCCGAGCGTCACCATCCGCCACTGCTCGAATGCCGGATACCGCTGCTCCGCCGCCTCGAAAGGGCCGAATACGGAAATCGCGCCCGTCAGCGGACCGACCGTAAGCCCGACCGCGATGATCCCGAGCGCGATCATCCCTCTCGTCCGAAGCGCGGTCGAAACGTGATGCTTCATGAATAGGACGATGACAAGCTCGAGCACACTGCCGGACGTATACAGCAGCGCCCGGACGGAAGGCATGTAGCCGTGCGTAAAAAGCGGAGTGAGAAGCGAGTAGTCTTTGTACTGCAAATTGGCCGATGCGACGAAATAGCCGAGCGCGACGACGCCCGGAAGAAGCATGGCGGCGGCGATGGCGATCGCCCGGATTCCGGCTTTCGCGCCGAAATAGCAAAGCAGCGTCAATACGACGGCGATGACCGTCTTCGGCGTTTTCGGCAAATACGTCACTTTCGTCCACATGACGGTATCGGCAAGCGAAATAAGAGCGGCCGCGAACAAATACACGACGAAGAGGGCGGACATCAGCCGGCGGACCGTCTTTCCGTGCCGTCGTTCCACCCACTCGTTCACCGATTCGTTTCCGGTTTTGCGAAGCACGACATGCAGGATGCCGGCCCATACGATAACCGGGATGCAAGCGGCCGTAGCCCCGATCCATGCGTCCCGTTTGGCCGTTTCGAGCAAGACGGGGACGAGCAGCACATGATTGGAAATGCCGACCGACAGGATGAGCGTCATATACATCGCGAGCGGCGAAATCGGTTTGATCGATTGCAACATGGGTCCATCTCCCGGAAACGATATGACAGAACAAAATTTCCCGATTATGGTTTGTAGCCGGGCGCGGTTTTATCCATAAATTTAGGCGCGCTGGAAGGAACAGGAATTAGGCTGCAGCCGCTGGTTACAGTCGCGTTGTCTTTTTTGTGGTTTGGAGGCAACAACCACGACATCAAAGGCGACCGTGATTGTTCCGCGCTAGCGCCCATCCCTTCCGAGCTCCTGAGCGTCTCCTGAGTTTCTCCTGAGTTTCTCCTGAGTTTCTCCTGAGTTTCTCCTGAGTTTCGACTGAGTTTCTCCTGAGTTTCTCCTGAGTTTCGACTTCCATTCGTTATTTCCCGGTTTTCGGACATGAGGCTAACGAACCGAACAATCGTTATCGGAGCTGAATGCGGGGGTGTGATTTGGTTTACGAATTCCAGTATCGCTATTGCCGGCAAATCGGATCGTTTTCTTCCGTTTTGGGCTTAATAGCGATGTCCGGATTCGTTAGCCTGGAAAACGACCGTTTTTTCCGCCGATAAGCATACTACGATTCGTTCCATCGGCCGACACGCAGCCGAGCGGGAAACGAGATGGAAATGCTCCCGCTATTTTCGGTCGTTTCCCGTTGCCGGGGAAAGCAAAGGGAAACCGTCCGGATAAAATCGCCCATGAGGGATTTTCCCGTTCGTTCGATTCCCGTGACCCGGCAGGATCAGGATACGCCGGACGTGAAAACGAAAAGCGCTGCTGGCCCCAACATTTATCGATCAAAAAAACGCCGGCCTTCGCCGGCCGGCGCTGCTTCGTATTCGGTTAGGCGCGAGGCGGAACGGACGGAAGCCGCACGAAAAATACGGAGCCTTCCCCCGGCCTGCTTTCCACCCGGATCGTGCCGTCCATCGCTTCGACGATCGCCTTCGAGATCGACAGGCCGAGCCCGGCCCCGCCCGATTTGCGCGTTCGCGACGATTCGCTCCGGTAAAACCGGTCGAAAATGCGCGGCACGTGCTCGGCGGGGATGCCCGAACCGTTGTCCGCCACGGCCAGTTCGACATGCTCCGCGTCGGCCCGGACCGCGATGGCGATGCGGCCCTGCTCCGGGTCCGTATGCTGTACCGCATTATGGAACAAGTTGAGCACGACCTGCTTCATTTTATCCGGGTCGTACCGGCATCCGGCCCGAGAGGCGAGGCGAAACGCGACCTCCCGGCTCGCGGCCAGCAGCCGCAGCTGCGGCTCCATTTCCCGGATCAGCTCCTCCAGGTCGCCCTCGCGCATTTCCATGTTCGGCGCGCGGTCCATCTTCGCCAGCAGCAGCAAATCGCTTACGAGCTTGTTCAGCCGCTCCGACTCGCCGTACATGCTCGTCAACGCCTTGTGGAGCTGGTTCGGCTGATGCATCGCTCCGCGGAGCAGCACCTCCAGGAATCCGTGAATCGACGTCAGCGGGGTGCGCAGCTCGTGCGAGGCGTCCGCGATAAACCGCCGCATCTGCTCCTTCGCCTCCTTCTCGGCCGCAAACGACGCTTCGAGCCGTTCCAGCATCCCGTTGAACGAATGCGCCAGCCGGTCGACCTCGAGCTGCCCCTGCTTCGCCGGCAAACGCTCGTCCAGACTTCCGGCGTCGATGCGCCCGACCGTATCGACGATCTTCGATAACGGGACGAGCGTCCGCTTCAAAACCGGAATGAAGGCGATCAGCCCGAGCACGAGCGCAACGAGCGCCAACGCCACGAAAATGACCAGCTGGCGGACCGCCACATCCTGCAGCGGAGCCGTGCTCGTGCTGAGCTGGGCGACGCCGAGCAGACGCCCCCGGAAATCGACCGGCTGCAGGACGACAAGCTGCTCGACTCCCTGCTCGTCGCGGGCGATTTTGTAATACGGGCCTTTTCTTTTTTTCGACGCTTCTTCGTAGTCTTGCGGCCGCAGCTTCGGCGGGGTTCGGGCTTCCGGCCAATTGGACAAGCCGGTCACGTTGCCGGAAAGATCGGCGACGGCGAGCGTCATATCCGGCAAAAAGAACATCGGGCCTCTGGTTCGGCCGCCGCCTTCCGCAGCGCCCTCCGGGTTTTGGAAAATGTCGCGGGGCACGGTCAAAAGCTGGTTTTGCATCGATTCGGCTTTGTTTTTGTACAAAAACTCGCGCATGACGACATACTGCAAAATGCCGATAAACAGCAATATGACCGCGATGACGAGCAGCGAGCGCGATAACAGCTGGAACCCGAGCGAATGGGGAGTCAGTATGGGCGGCAAGCGGAATCGGCGTTTCATGTCGCGTCGACCCGGTAGCCGGCCCCGCGCAGCGTGCGAATGACGCGGTGCTCCTTGTCCTGAAGCTTGTCCCGCAAGGAGCGGATGTACACTTCCACGATATTTTCTTCCCCGCCGAAATCGTAGCCCCACACTTTGTCCAAAATGACGCTTTTGCTCAGCACGAGACCGTGATTGATCACCATAAACTTCAGCAGCTCGTATTCGGTCGGCGAAAGCTCCAGCACCCGGCCGCGATAGCCGATTTCTTTGCGCCGGTCGTCGATGCGGAACGGACCGATCATCACTTCCCCGAGCAAATTCGGGAATTGATTGCGAATCCGCGCGTGAATGCGGGCGAGCAGCTCCTCGAAGCTGAACGGCTTGACGACGTAATCGTCGGCGCCGAGCGTGAGCCCCTTCACGCGGTCGTCCACCTCGTCTCTCGCCGTCAGCATAATGATCGCGACGTTTTCCGTCTTTTTCAGCAGCCGGCACACTTCGAAGCCGTCCATGCCCGGCATCATCACGTCGAGAATGACGATATGCGGCTGGAACTGCTTGGCCAGCGTCACGGCGGTAATGCCGTCCGGCGCCGTCTGCACGTCGAACCCTTCGTTCAGCAAGCCCAGCTCCAAAAACTGCAAAATGTTCGGTTCGTCGTCGACAAGCAATAGTTTGATGCCCCGCAGCTGATTCATGGGCAAACCCTCCGATTCTCCTTCGTCGTTGCTCTTATTATCGGATGCGATGCTTAAACGAAACTGAAAGGAAGCTGAACGGCCGCTGAACGTTTTTGGTATCCAGCATACAACGAAAGCCGGGCGCCGACAAGAGCGGCCGACCGGGGGGAGCCGGGGCAATCGCATCGGACTGCTGAACAGCGAGGGATGACATACGTGTCTGTAGTCGCAATGACCGGAAAACCTCAGATGATTGAGAACGTTCAATGGGCCAAATCGGACAGCCGACTTTTATAACGAGGAGAGCTTTCTTGGACGAAAGAACAGTAGTTGCTCAACAACCTGAAAACCTCCCGTTAATGGTTCGATATCACTGCTGTTGGACAACGTTTACAGGAAAAGCTCCCGATATTTAGGGCCGAATCGTTTTTTTACCGACGCGATGCATAAATATCCGGAGCTTTTCCCGATAAAACGAACGGACGCTTGTTGCGAGGATACATAAACAGGAGGAATTCCCGTTATATTGGAGCTGCCAATAAGACCCGCATACTGCTGTTATTTGTCCGACTTGGCCGTCGATGCGGACTATGGGAAACAGGGTGTAGGCACCGAGCTTGTCCGCCTGCTGCGCGAGGGGCTCGGCGAAAGGGTTGCTCGCATGGCTCTCGGCGCCGACCGCCACGGACTACTGCCCGCGGATCGGCTTCCAGAAAACCGACAAAGCGTTCGTCGTCCCGAGAATGAAGTAATCGGAGCCGGGCGGGTGCGCGGCCCGCGGCGGCGTCGGCAGGCAGCCCGGCCCGGGGGCGCGCAACTATGACGGCGGCCGCTCCCGAGCGGGGACAGCGCAAAAAGACGCATCCAATGACCGTTTGTTGACGGTTTCGGATGCGTCTTGGACCATGACCTTATTTTGTTTACCCCGCCTCGCCGTTTGCCAGCGAACGGACGTACTCGGGCAGCTCCTTGTCCAGCACCTCGCGCACTTGGGCGATTTTCCAGCGCAAATGCTCGGGGTCGGTCATATATTCCATCGACGGCTCCCAGCCGAGACGGGAGTCGGCTTCCGTCAGCGGGATCGTCGCCTCGGCGTTGGCGATTTCCAGCTCGGCGACCTGCGTCATGGCGGCCGCCAGCTCGGCGGCCTTCGCCGCGTCCTTCTCCTGAAGCAGACGATGCTTCAGCTTCCACCACTGCTTCGTATGAATGACCGTCCATACCGACCGCTCGATAAACCGGTTCAAGCCGAGCAGCCCGTTCGCTTCCTCGAGCTTTCGTTCCGGGGTAAGCGCGATCGCCCGTTCCAGCGCCGCGTTGCCTTCCGCCCACAGCTCGGCCATCCGCCGCAGGCTCGCGATCTCCACATCCAGCCGCAAGTAATCCGGATGGTCGTTGATCGGACTGTACATCGGATTGACGATCGGGTTATGGCTGCCGAAGTGGGCGTACCACGCTTGCGGAACGTGCGAGACTTCCCGGAACAGCAGCGGGTAAGAAGGGCCGATCCGGAAAGGTCCGTATTGGTCGTAGTTCGTCGGAATATAATGACGGATGCCGTCGCTCCAATGCCGCCAGGCGTCCAGCACGTGCGGGACCGCCTCCGCGCTGAAGTCGCGCCTCGCTACGGCCGCGAACGTCTCCTCGGACGGCGGGCTCGGCTTCCAGTACGCCCACTTGGCCAAATCGCCGACAAACGACGGCCACCAGCCGTAATGATGCGATTCCATCAATCCGGTCAGGCCCCAATCGCGATGCGCCTGCAGCAGTCCGGCATGGCGGCGCGCCCATTGGTAAGGAATCGGCTCGTACGGAATGACGCCGAGATCCCACGTCATGCCGCCCGTATTCGCCATCGTATACAGCGTAATGCCCCGCTCGTGCGCGGCTTTCGCCTCGCTGGCGAAATAGCTGCCCGGCCCTTCGAACGACGCCGTATAGTCGACGCACGTGTGGACGACGCCGCCCCGCTCGAATTTTTCGAACATTTCGAACGTCGCCATGAGCGAAATATCGGTCGGAAGCGAGCGGATGAGCCGCAGCCGCTCCTCCTCCGGGGCGTAGCCCCAGTTATACGTCCAGAAGACGATATCGAGATCCGGGTTGTGCTTTCGCGTCACCTTCTTGATCAGCTCGAGCCATTGCGGATAGTCGGTGCACGGCCACCAGCCCGGCGACGGCTTCGTCCGCTTTTTGTCCTTCGGCCATTCCAGACGCAGCATGCCGGTTGTGTTCGGGTCCTTGCTCGGAAATTCGCACGATTCGCCGACGAACACGATGCCTTTGAACCGGGGATACTTCTCCATGATCCGTCCGTACGTGCTTTCGTAATACGCTTCGGCGTCCGGATCGTCCGGATGCTTCCGGCTCGTCAAATAGCTGTACATGTACACGTCGAGTCCGTGCAGGGCGGCCCGGTCGATCACGTAATTGAAATCGAGGTAGCCGAACGGCGTACGGTCGATGTCTTTGACGAAAACGAGCACCGCGTCGATGCCGGCATGCGCCATCGCGTTCAGATGCGCGTCGGGGTAGACGTCGAGCCCCCAGCCGGAATGAATCATCCGCGGCGAAAAAACCGGCTCCCGCACCGTATCCTGGACGGCCACGAACGGAGCTTCGCGCAAATTCATCAAATCCTCCAAATAAAAGCTGCCTTGTCCCGCGCCCCGCTCGTCGAAGCCGCATACGACGATCCGCTCCCGCTCCGCCGAGATGCGGTAGCTGCGCGGTTTGCTTAAAGGCTCGCCGTAGCCGGGGAGATCTTGTTTCTCGCCCAGGACGATGACGCTGCCGCCGCTTTCCGCGATTTCGCCGACGTTCGGCACCCGCCGCAGCAATACCGGACAGTTCATGCTGTCCAATAAGTAATGCTGCAAATCTTTAGCGACATGAACGAGATGCGGGCCGGCGCCGTCGGCGATGACGATCTGCCAGCCTTCGTCGATCGGGCATTCCCCGGCTTCCGGCCGAAGGGACGGATCGCGGCGGTTCGGCCGATGGACGACGTCCAGCCGATTGCGGAACTCATAATTTCGTTCTCCCATGACAACCTCCTGCGCATTAACGAAAATGTCATTCGATCGATTATGAAGCGTTTTCACCATCCAATAATATATTTACTATATCATATAGAATCATTTCGCGAAACAGCAAAAAAAGCCGGCTCGCGCGGTTTCGGCTGCCGGTCTGTCGCTGGGCTCGCGCCCGCTCTCTTTTTCGTTTTCTTATCGATTCGGAGCTTTTCTTACTGTCCGGGCAGCTTTTGCGGCTTGCTGCCGAACCATTTGATGTACAGGCTGTCGTACGTGCCGTTGCCGGCGATTTGCTCGATCGCGCTGTTCACTTTCCCGATATGCACGTTGCGCTTTTTGGCGGCGATCGCGTAGCTTTCCTTGTTGAGCACCTCTCCGACGATCTTCACTTTGCCTTTTCCGGCGTTTTGCACATACTCGTGCACGCCCCGCTCGTCGAAAATGACGCAGTCCGCTCTTCCGGCGATCAAGTCGTCGTACGCCTGGTTGATGTCCGGGTAGCCGGACACCCCTTTCAGCTTCGGCAGCCGTCCCGCGAACGTATACGCGGTCGTGTCCAGCTTCGTCGCCACCGTTTTGCCGGCCAAATCTTCCTTGCCGCGGATGTCGTTGTTATGGATCGCGGTAGCCATGACGAGACCGGTCTGGAAATACGGGTCGGAGAAAGCGAGCTCGTCCTTGCGCGCTTTGTTGACGGTCATCCCGGCGATGACGAGATCGACCTTGCCCGCCTTCAGAGCGGGAACGAGCTCCCGGGATTCCATCGGCACAAGCTCGTAGCGGATGCCCCCCTTCTGCGCGATCGCATCCCACAGCTCGACCTCGAATCCTTTATTCACGCCGCCTTCCGTATACGTAAACGGGCGAAAATCGCTCTCCATGCCGACCTTGAGCGTTTTGTCCTGCCCGCATCCCGCCGTTGCCGCCGCGATCGCGAGCGACAGAAGCAGAAGCAGAAGCAGCGGCAGCGGCATCCGGCGGCGCCATCCGTTATTCATTCGCACCTCTCCCCTTCGATTTCATGCGTTCGGGTAAAGGTAGCGTTTGTAAATTTCCGGTGCATTATGCAAGTTCGGCGGGCTTCCCCGGCGCGTTCGCAAGGCCGTCAAAAACGGATGTGCTTCAGCTTGACCGCAAGCCGGTCCAACGCTTTGCGGTAAGGTCCGCGTTCGTCGGGCCGCAGCGAAAGCCCGAGCATGCCGGCGATCGTCTCCGCCGTCGTCGAGACCGACATGCGTTCCGTGTCCAGATGATGCCGGAACACGTCGTTCGCGAGCCCTTCCAGACACCGGTCGATCTGCAGCGACGGCCAGGAACGCGCGCCGTCGCCCCGGCTTCGCAACCGGCGAAGCAGCGTCTCCTTTGAAGCCATCAGCGCGAAATGGTGGACCGTCACCCCGTCCAGTCGCAATCGCCCGACGATTTCGTCGAAATAGGACGGGTTCACGACCGTCATCGGCACGATAACCGTCCCGCCGTACTCGCGGTTCAAATAGGACAGCATCGAATAAGCGAATTCGCGCCACATGGCGAAATCTTGAAAATCGCCGGCCGCCAGCTCCTTCGGCACGTTTTTTCGAATATAAAAGCCGATATTTTCCGGATCGAACACGAACGAGTCGGACAGTCGCCGGTGCAGCTCGTAAGCGGTTTGCGTCTTGCCGGAGCCGAACGCTCCATTGATCCAAACGATCATACCCCGCCCTCCTTTGTACCCAGTGTACCATAAAGGAAGAAGCGGCCATGGCAAAATTTAGGCACGGCTGTCCTAGCGAGAGAAAAAACAAACAGCCGGCCGAGCTTCCGCAGCGGAAGCCGGACCGGCTGTTTCGGTATCGGACGGATCAAGCGATGGCCGTTTCCGCCTGGGAACGATCCGTCTTTCGGGTTTTGCGATGCGTTGCCGTGAAATAGACGAGAGTCAATGCCGCGAACAGGACGGCGAACAAGCCGAGTACCGCCGCGTTATGCCACATCGCATCGTAGTCGCCGCTGGAAATGACGTCTTTGAAGCCGGCGACCGAGTACGTCATCGGCAGCCAAGGCGTCACATGCTGCAGCCATGCCGGGATGAGCTCCAGCGGGAACGTGCCGGCCGAGCTCGTCAGCTGGAAAATGAGCACGACGATCGCAATGAAACGGCCCGGATTTTGCAGCACGGTGACGAGAAATTGGATGAGCATCATGAACGAGACGCTCGTCAGGATCGAGAACAGGACGAAGAGCGGAACGCTTTTCACGTTCAGATCCAAAATGAACAGCAGCGCCGCATCGGCAACGAGCGCCTGAACGACGCCGACAAGGGCGAGCGTCAGCGCCTTGCTCCAAAACCAGCTCCAGCCGTTCGCCGGCCGCACGGCGGGCTCCCGCACCGAGTAAACGATCGTCAGCAGCAGCGCGCCGACGTACAGGCCGAGCGACAGGAAATAAGGAGCGAAGCCGGTGCCGTAATTCGGCACCTCGTTGACCTTCTGGACGTCGAGCTCGATCGGTCCGGCAAACATGTCGTACGTCGAATCCGACGGCTGAAGCCCAGACGTTTTGGCCGTCGCGTCGCTCAGCTTGCCCGACAGCTCGTGCGAGCCGTCGTCGAGCTGCAGCAGGCCGGCCGCGACTTGCTGCGCGCCGTTTTCCAGCTTCATCGTACCGTCGACGAACGGGGCCACATTCGCCTTCAGCGAGGCGAGCCCGTCGTTCAGCTCGGCGGCCCCGGCGCTCAGCTGCTTCGCGCCGGCCGCCAGTGCTGCGCCGCCGTCCTTCGCTTCGGCCAGCTTGCCGCCGAACTGCGTCATGCCGGCCGACCAGGTCGCGGCGCCGCTCGCCAGCCGTTGTCCGCCGGCGGCCAATTCCCGGGCGCCCGCCTGCGCCTCTTTCAACTTGCCGTCCACCGCGGCGAGCCCGGCGTTCAACTGCGCCGCGCCGTCATGCAGCTGCTTCGCGCCGTCGCTCAGCTGCTGCTGCGCCTGCTCCGCTTCGGTCAGGCCGGCCGCCAGCTGCTTGCTCGACGCCAGCAGCTTTTGAAAGCCGGCGTCCTGCGCCAGCTGCGCGTTCGACGCGGCCAGCTGCTCCAGCCCTTGCGTGAGCTGCGCCGCGCCGGCTTCCAGCTTCGCCGCGCCGGCGGCCGACTGGCCGAGCCCGTCGGCGAGCCGGCCGGACGCCTGCTCCGTCTGCCCGGAGCCGGCCGCCAGCTGCCCGCTCGCCTCGGCAAGCT
>NZ_JARBDC010000035.1:0-39508 GCF_036577625.1 Paenibacillus sp. GYB003
CCAAGAGGCTCTGTATTCCCAGCACAACACCTATCATGAGGCCTTCTGGTGACGGGCGGCCTCCACACTACAAAAAGTGACATTTTTACTGCTCAGTTAAGGTGACATTTTCACAGACGCTTGACACGCTTCGTTCACCGTGTTGCCCGCATTTTTCCTTGCGCGAAAGTGCCCGTGGACGAGCGGTTCGCCGAATGAACCGCCAATGCCCGAATCGGTTTGCATACCGTTCGGGCACTTACGTTTCGCCGGTTTTTCCCTCGTTCCGCAAATTTTTTTCAACCCAGTCTTCGATTTCCGTCTTCAACTTTTTATTTTTTTCGAAAGAAATTGTGGAATATTTGCTTTTATTTGTAATCGGAGTCTCAAAAAAAACGAGCCCCTGCTCATTATCGTAATGTTTGATTTTATGAAGATTGACCAAATTCGTCCGGTCGAGCTTGCGAAAGCCCATCTTGACCGCTTGTTTTTCGAAATTGGAAAGGCCGGGATAAAGCGGATAAAAATGGTCGTTGGCCGTATGTACGATTACCGCCCGATCCCAAGATTGGATCGCCACGATATCCTGGAAATCTAGCTCTATCCACTCGGAATCGTTCCCTGGATCCCGCGTGACGATTATTTTCATGCGTGCTCACTCCGACGAAATTAGGTTGACTGCCAACCCGAGAGTTGGCAGCCGGTTCAAGACATTACTTCAACTCTTCCGGCAGTTGCGGACGGTGTGTGCCAAAGGGTGAGGCGGTTTGCAAAAAATAACGGGCAATTCCATTGAGGACGGAGGAAAGGATTTTTGCTACTTTTTTGTCCATTTTTCTACACCTCCTTCCACTTAAATAGCGATACTCCTTGAATGATGAAAAGTATTGCCAGCAGGCCGGAGTTGATCATAAAGTTGCTGCCGACAATGAGCAAGGAGATTGCTTTCATAATTGGAAAATACTTTTCCGGCATCCGCGCATATCCGCGAATGCCCGCCGGCGCCAGCCACGCGACTAGTAGGAAGCTGATCGCGGTTAAAACAACGATCCATTTTGCGGGAAGCGCGATGTGAGGAGGTATGGCAGTAATCGCAGTAGTGACTGCCATGCATACTACCGCGGATTTAAAATGATAACCGCCCGAAAAGGCGCGAATCAACGAGAAGGCAAGTATCGAGCAGGCCGTTGCGCCGACTTTCCCGGTTATCAATCCGATAGTCAGCGATGCGATAACAGGTATAAAATAGTTGATTACGATGATAAGAGCGTATTTCATTACCGGAACGCTGACCGTTTCATCCGCGTTCGTACGTTTGATCGCTACAGCCATCTTTTCTGCCCAAGCTTCAATCATTGCCATCATCCTTTTTTTGGGCAAGATATAGAAGAATCCCAAGAAGCACGGCGAGTAATGCGAAAGAAAGATTTGCAAAACCGTTGTCAAACACTAGAAGGTTTGCAACCGCAACCGTAAGGTAACCTGCAAAAACAAGAACGAGAATTCGCAAGTTCAAACCCCGAAGTATGACTTTCATATGTTCGTAGTCCGGCACAAACGTATACCCGATCCGATATTTGTACAGAAACCAAACGATAGTTCCGACCAGAGAAATGGTCACAATTTGTGATGAATATCCGACAATTGTATTAGGCTCTATTTGCGAAAACGGGTATCCGAATAGATCGAACAGAAAATATACGCAAAGCTGCAAAACCATGTATCCCAAATAACCGTAAATTGTCATTATCGCCGAATAAAAAATATGAATTCGAAACATTTGCCAAAAAAACAAAAACACGACCGGCGGCTGGAGCGCCGTAGCAAGCACCCGCATATCCATGGTCCTAAAAACAAAATAAGAGAGCAAAGAAAGCAAAAACGACGTGAATATTACTTGTCCGACATATCCCCTTACCGGAAAACGGAACATGGCTAACGCTAGCATAAACATGGCCATCCATTCCAAAGACGAAAACAGCAGAAACAGCAACATAATCATTTATGTACGCCCCTAATGCGTCTAAATACCGCTATTAGTTCTCGCGATCTATGCATCCGCTTCCATTATACTACAAATTCTTCTATCAAAAAAAGGCAAAAATTCGAAACTATTCTATTGTTTTGCAGGAAAACGTAAAAATTTTCCCTGAGTTGCCTAAGGAAGCTTTACAAGCTATTCGACCTATAACGTCGTTTCATTCCCTTTTGTTCGGGACGATCGAACCGTTACCCTTTCTTAATTGTTAATACCCTTGACTACGATGGTTGAATCTTCGGTCCCGGCCGTCTTTTTTCTGGGCTAGATATAGAAGTATACCTAATACGGCAGCGAGCGACACAAACGATAGCATTGCGAATCCGCTGCCGAACACCAATAAGTTCATAAACGCAACGACGATGTAGCCCGCAACGACAAGCATGAGAATACGCAAGTTCAAGCCCCGCAGCTGTACCTTCCTATTTTCGCATTCTGGCACAAACGAATATCCGATCCGGTATTTGTACAACGTGCCGACTAAAAGTCCAACCAAAGTAACCGATATCAGTTGCGTCGCATATCCCGCCAACGTATTCGGAAGCAATTCGGAATACGGTACGCCCAGTAAATCGAAGCCGATATATATGGGCACCTGCAAAACCAAATACCCCAAATATCCGTAGATCGTTACAATCGCCGCGTAAAAATAATGGACTCGAAACATTTGCCAAAAAAACAAAAAGACGACCGGAGGCTGCAGCACGGTGGCCAGCACCCGCATCTCCATCGTCCTGAAAACGAAATACGAGAGCAGCGACAGCAAGAACGACGTGAATACGACTTGTCCGACGTTCCCTCTCAACGGGAAACGGAACATGGCCAACGCCAGCATGATCAGCGCCATCCATTCCAGCGACGAGAACAGCAGAAACAACAGCACTTTGCTCATTGTGTACGCCCCTAATGCGGTTATGATTGCATTTATTCGTTTTTTATCGATTCATGAGGCAATAGGAACGCTAACCGTTCCTTCCGTACCCTTGACCCCGATGGCCCGGTCTTCGATCGCTCCCGTCCTTTTTCAGGGCGAGATAGAGAAGAATGCCCAGTACGGCGGCGAGCGAGACAAACGTCAGCGTCGCGAATCCGATGCTGAAGAAAAGCAAATTCGAAAACGAAATGACGATGTAGCCCGCAAGTACAAGCAGGAGAATGCGCAGGTTCAAGCCCCGAAGAACGACTTTCTTATACGCGTAATCCGGCACGAAGGAATACCCGATTCGATATTTGTACAAAAGCAGCGCAATGCCGCAGATCAGACTGACGGAGACGACTTGCAATAAGTAGCCGGCAAACGTATTCGGCACGATCTCGGAAAAAGCGATACCCGACAGATCGAATGCAAAATAGACGCACAGTTGGAGAACCGCGAATCCCAAATATCCGTAAATCGTCACGATCGCCGCGTAAAAATAATGGATCCGAAACATTTGCCAAAAAAACAAAAAGACGGCCGGCGGCTGCAGCACGGTGGCCAATGCATTAATCTCCATCGTTCTGAAAACGAAATACGAGAGCAGCGACAGCAAGAACGACGTGAAGACGACTTGTCCGACATTCCCTCTCAGCGGGAAACGGAACATGGCCAACGCCAGCATGATCAGCGCCATCCATTCCAGTGACGAGAACAGCAAAAACAACAGCACTTTGATCATTACGTACGCCCCTTGCTTCTATGATGCCGCTTCATCCGGGAGCCGGCATCCTCCTGCATTATACTATAATTTGACACGGCGTTCTATGAAAAAGGGCGAAATATAGGGAAATGCGGCGACCCGGAGCCAGCGCGCCCCGGGCCGTAAATATTCGATCATTTGCAAATCGGGAGCCGGCATTCCCTCGTCACCGGTTCAGCAAGCTGCCCACGTAGCGCAGCATTTCGTTCGCGCATACCGGGCAGTAGCCGTGCTCCTCGATAAGCCGCTTCGTCACCTCGTTTATTTTTTTCAGCTGGTTTTCGTCCGGCGTTTTCGTCGACGTCGTGATTTTGACGATGTCCTTCAGGTCGGAGAACAGCTTTTTCTCGATCGCCTCGCGCAGCCGCTCGTGGCTGTTGTAGTCGAACTTTTTCCCTTTGCGCGAATACGTCGACATGCGGATCAAAATTTCTTCGCGGAACGACTTTTTGGCGTTTTCGGAAATGCCGATCTGCTCCTCGATCGATCGCATCAGCCGCTCGTCCGGGTCCATTTCCTCTCCCGTCAGCGGATCGCGTATTTTTTGCCAGTTGCAGTACGCCTCGACGTTATCGAGGTAATTGTCGAACAGCGTTTTGGCCGACTCTTCGTACGAATAGACGAACGCCTTCTGGATTTCTTTTTTGGCCAGCTCGTCATACTCCTTGCGAGCGATACCTATGTAATTCAGATGGCGCTCGCGCTCCTCCTTCGTGATGGACGGATGCTGGTCGAGACCGTCCTTCATCGCCCGCAGCACGTCAAGCGCGTTCAAGCATTTCAGGTCGTGGCGAATGAGCGCGCTCGATATCCGGTTGATGACGTAGCGCGGGTCGATACCGGACATCCCTTCCTCGGCGTACTCGTTTTGCATCTCCTTCAAGTCGGCTTCCTTCAGCCCTTCGATCGCCTCTCCGTCGTACATTTTCATTTTTTTGACCAAATCGACGCCCTGCTTTTTCGTCTCTTTCAGCCGGGTCAAAATGGTGAATACGGCCGCCGTGCGCAGCGTATGCGGGGCGATATGAATATGCTTCATATCGCTTTGGCCGATCAGCTTGCGATAAATTTTTTCCTCCTCGGACACTTTCAGGTTGTACGGAATCGGCATGACGATCATCCGCGATTGGAGCGCCTCGTTTTTCTTGTTGGCGATAAACGATTTGTACTCCGTTTCGTTCGTATGCGCGACGATCAGCTCGTCGGCGGAAATGAGCGCGAAGCGGCCCGCCTTGAAGTTGCCCTCCTGGGTGAGCGATAACAAGTTCCATAGAAACTTCTCGTCGCACTTGAGCATTTCCTGGAACTCCATCAGCCCGCGGTTCGCCTTGTTCAGCTCCCCGTCGAACCGGTAAGCGCGCGGATCCGATTCCGAACCGAACTCCGTAATCGTCGAAAAGTCGATGCTGCCGGTCAAATCGGCGATGTCCTGCGATTTCGGATCGGACGGGCTGAACGTCCCGATGCCGACCCGCTCTTCCTCCGACAGGAGCACGCGCTCGACGAGAACGTCCTCGATGCGGCCGCCGTATTCCGTTTTCAGCCTCATCTGGCACGAAGGGCATAAATTGCCCTCGATGCGGACGCCGAGCGTCTCCTCGATTTCCGGCCGCAACTCGAGCGGAACGAGGTGCAGCGGCTCCTCGTGCATCGGGCATCCTTTAATGCCGTACAGCGCGCCTTCCGGCGACCGGGAATACCGTTCGAGCCCCCGTTTGAGCATGGATACGATCGTCGATTTCCCGCCGCTGACGGGACCCATCAGCAGCAAAATCCGCTTGCGAACGTCGAGACGTCTCGCCGCCGAATGAAAATATTCCTCCACCAGCTTCTCGAGAGTCCGGTCCAACCCGAACATGTCGTTTTCGAAAAATTTGTATTTGCGCTGGCCGTTTTCTTCCGTAATGCCGTGCCATGCGATCATATCGTACACACGCGCATGCGCGGTCTTGGCTACGCCCGGATTGCGCCTGACGATTTCGACGTAATCGGCAAACGTGCCGGTCCAGGACGCTTTCTCCTGCTCCCGGCGGTGCTCCGTTATTCGTTTGAAAATATCCATGGTAACCTCCTTTCATCTGCACGCATCATGACGGCTCGCCTTTCCGAGGTCTCTTCCAATTCGGATAGTGCTAGATATTCGAATTTGAAGCGTATTAAATACCTATGCGCCAGCCCGCCATTAATTGCCGAGAAATTTTGCCGGGGAACCGTTCAATTCGCTTGAAAATCGATGAAAGCAGGAAGTTCCGCGGGCCGCGGCGAACCATATGCTATAATGGAAGAAAGGCAAGGAGGCTTCAAACCGTGTCCATTTGCAGTGAAACCGAGCTGTACGAACCGGTCAAACGCTATATGGAATCGCTTGGCTTCGAGGTGCGCGGCGAGGTGCGCCACTGCGATCTGGTCGCCGTTCGCGGAGACGATCCGATCGTGGTCGTCGAGCTGAAAAAAACGTTCAACATCCCTTTGCTCGTTCAAGGGATCGACCGGCTGTCGCAAGCCGACCGGGTTTACGTGGCGGTCGAAATGCCGGAATCGGGCAGGGCGCCTCACGGCTTAAAATGGTCCGATCTGTCCCGGCTGTGCCGGCGTATCGGGATCGGCCTGATGACGGTCCGCTTCTACAAAACTCGCAAGCCGAAAGTAGAGGTCGTCTGCGACCCCGAGCCGTATACGCCGCGAAAGAGCAAGCTGAAATCGTCCAGACTCGTGTACGAATTCAAGGAGCGGAGCGGCGATTACAACGTCGGCGGCAGCACGCAGCGCAAAATTGTCACCGCGTACCGCGAAAAAGCGCTGGCGCTGGCGATCATGCTGAAGCGTCACGGGAGCTTGTCGCCCAAGCGGCTGCGGGAGCTGACCGACAATCCGAAAGCCGCGTCGCTGCTGCAAAAAAACTATTATCGCTGGTTCGAACGGGAAAACCGCGGAGTATACCGGCTTACGCCGCTCGGCGAGCAGGCGCTCGAGCAGTACAGCCACGTTTGGCAGACGAAGTTTGCTCCCGATCAGGAATGTTTGAACCGCAACTAGGATACCTATAGTAATAGATTGCTTGATTCGAACTTTTCCGAATGCGGGGTCGGGACCATGGTCGGTAACGTTGTGAAAAGCAGATGGCAGCTGCGCGATTACATCGCGCCGCTACTGGCGGCAGCCGCGCTCCTATGCGCAGGCTGCGTGCCCGAGGATCGGGAGCTGACCGCGGTAAGCGAACGCTCCTTGACGGAACGTATCGCAGCCGGGACGCCGGCGACGGGTAAAGAGCCCGCCGCCCCGAAGGCGGCCGAACCGAAACCGCCGGCAGCGGGACAAGACGTTCCGGCCGCCGGCTCGAAAAACGAGCACCACGTCGCGATTGCCGGGTCGGCTTCGACAGTACCGGCGACGGGTGCGCCCGCCGCTGAAAGCGGTTCCGCAACCGAAGGCGCGGCAGCCGACGCCCGCGGGGACGCCGCTGCGTCTCCTGCTCCGGCTTCCGCTTCGGTCCCGGCTTCCGCTCCGGTGCCGGCCGCGGATGCCGAAGCCGCGAAGGAGCCGAAGTTTTCGATACCGGTGCTCAACTACCACAGCATCGGCATCGAGCCGGACAACAACGCCGTGCTCGATCCGAAGAAGCTCGACGCGCAGATGGCGCATTTGAAAAAGGAAGGCTATACGGCGCTGACGCTTCGGCAGTTTACCGACATTTGGGACGGCCGCCTGAAAGCGCCGGACAAATCGGTGCTGCTCACGTTCGACGACGGCTATGCGGACAATTACACGGAAGCGATGCCGATCTTGCGCAAGTACGGCTATACGGCGATCATGTTCGTCTCTCCCGGGATGGTCGGCCAGGACGGTTATTTCGCCGACTGGGAGCAAATCCGCGAAATGGCCGAAGCCGGTTGGGACATTCAGCCGCACGGCATGACGCACCCGTATTTGAGCAAACTGACGGTTCAGGAGCAGCGTTTCGAAATCGCCGAATCGATCAGGCAGCTAAAGGAGCAGACCGGAATCGACACCGTCGTGTTTTGTTACCCGTACGGCGTGCGCAACAAAGATACGATCAAACTGCTCGAGGAGCATAACGTGCGCTTCGCGTTCACGATCGACCAAGGGCGGACCGAGCGGACGCAAAACCCGCTGCTGCTGAAGCGGATTTTTGTCGGCGGGAAGGAGAGCATGGAGACGTTCGTGAAAAAGCTGAAGCCTTGACGCCTCAGACGGTGACCGTAGGCGCGAACATCGACCTTGCCGAATCTCCGGCGCGGGGAACGCAAAAAAAGACCGTCCGGAAATACGCCGGACGGTCCTTTTTTGCGCAAACCGAACCTATTTGCGCGCCTGACGAATCGAGCGATCGTTATCGGAGCCGAATGCGTAGGTTTGAATGGGTTTACGAACTCCAGTATCGCTATTGCCGGCAAATCGGATCGTTTTCTTCCATTTCGGGCTGGATAGCGATGTCACAATTCGTTAGCCTGAAAAACGATCGTTTTTTCCGCCGATAACCATCCTACGATTCGTTCCATCCCGCATCGGCCGACACGAAGCCCGGCTGCCGAGCCGATCCGCCAAAAAAGACTTCCGCGCGAACGTGCGCGGAAGTCTTCGTCGTTCCAAAGCAGGGCGGGAGGCCGTCATTTGACCGGCCTTTGCGCGTTGTACCAATTCCGGATCTCCGGCTGCACGTCGGCGCCGAATTCCTCGCGCATCATCCGTTCCAGCGCCGCGTACCATTTGTCGGCCGAATCCCAATCCCCCTGCTTGGCGTACTGCTTGATCAGCGAGAAGTGGACGTCTTCCGAATACGGAAACAGCCGCAGCAGCCGGTAAAACACCGCGATCGATTCCGCGCTTTTGCCCGCCCCGTCGAGCCATTCCGCGAGAAGCGTCGCGTGCCGGAAACAAATCGTTTTCAGCCGCTCCCGTTCGCTCTCGGCCCACAAATAGTCGTACTCGGCCAAATAATGGCCGCGGTACAGCTCCAGCAGGGCGAGGTGGCGCTCGACCGTCTCCGAGTCGAGCTTCGCGTCCATGACGCCCTTCTCCCATTCCTCGACGTCGAGCGTCACTTTGCCCAGCTCGAGGCGGTACCCTTTCTCGTAGCTGACGACCCGCACGCCCGCGCCCATCGCTTCCAACGTTTTGCGGATTTGATAGATGGCGGTATACAGCTGCGTATACCCTTTCTTCATGTCGACTTCCGGCCACAGCAGCTCCAGCAGCACGTCTTTGCGCACCGGCTGGTCGCGGTGGTGGAGCAAATAGGCGAACAGCTCCTGCGCCTTCGTCGTTCGCCAAGGAATCGCTTCCGGCTTGGAGGCGTCGTACTCCAGCACCTGGAAGCAGCGAATCATCGCCGGGCGAGCCGGCGCAGCCGCGGGCTCGCGCTTTCTCCGCTGAACGAGCCGCGTGACGGTGCGCGTAAGCCGCTCGGTTTCGACCGGCTTCAATATGTAGTCGACGGCGTTCAGCTCGAACGCTTTGACCGCGTATTCCTCAAAGGCGGTCACGAATACGACGTCCGTGCCGGGAGACCGTTCGGCCAGCAGTTCCGCCGCCTCGATGCCGCTCAGCGCCGGCATGTCGATGTCGAGAAAGACGACGTCCGGCGTATTCGCCTCGGCCGCCTCGAGTGCTTCCTCGACATCCGAATATTTGCCGACGATCTCGATGCTGCCGATCGCGAGCAGTTGTTTTTCCAAATATCGCAGAGCGAGCTCTTCGTCGTCCGCCAATATCGCCTTCATTTCGCGACCACCTCCCTAAGCGGCAATCTGATTTCCACGGTCGTGCCGATTCCCGGCCCGCCGAGGACGGTTAACGGCGTGCCGTATGCCTGCACGATCCGCCGCTCGATATTTTCCAAACCTACGCCTGCCCCGGAGCCCCGGTTGTTCCGCCAATCCGCGGATATGCCGACCCCGTCGTCGGAGACGCGAATGACGAAATCGTCCGCTTCCGGACCGATTCTGATGACGATCCGTCCGCCTTCCTTCCGCTTCATGACGCCGTGATTGACGGCATTTTCCACGAGCGGCTGAATAATAAGCGGAGGAACGAGCGCCGCGAGACCGTCCGTCACTTCCCATCTCACGCGCAGCCGTTTGCCGAACCTCTCCCGTTCGATGCCGAGGTAGGACTTCACGAGCAGCAGCTCGCGCTCCAGCGTGACGACCGACTCCAGGTTGTCGAAGCGAATGCTTTCCCGCAAATACGTGCCGAAGTGCGCCAGCAGCCGTTTCATCCGCTCGGGCTCGTCGTCCGCAAGCGCCGCGATCGAATTAAGCGTATTGAACAAAAAGTGCGGCTTGATTTGCGCCTGCAAAAACGCCGTTTCCATACGAATCCGCTCGACGGCGGATCGCTTCACCCGCAGCAGCGTCCTTACGCGCGCCCGCAGCTCGGCCAAATCGACGGGCTTCGCCAAAAAATCGTTCGCTCCGGCCGCGAAAGCGGCGATCGCATCCTCGGGGCGGCCGGCCGACGTCATCATCAAAACCGGCAGCTCGAACAGCGGGTACCGCTCGCGGATCGAGCGGCACAGTTCCAGCCCCGATACGCCCGGCATGCGCAAGTCGACGATGATCAAATCCCATTTCCACGGTCGGCGAAGCTCCTCGATCGCTTCCTCGGCATAACGGGCCGCGACCGGCTCGATATGGTCGAGCGCGAGCACGTTTCGCATCGCGATCAGACTCATCGCATCGACGTCGACGATCAGCACGCGTCCCCGTTCGCCGCCCGCGGCCCGTTCGTCCGCGCTCGCGCCTTCGGTCATCCGGCTTGCCGCCGCCAGCCTGTCCGGCTCGTCTCCGTCGAACTTCGCCGCCCCGCTCCCGCGAAACCGCGCCTCGGAGAGGGCGAGCCGGCCGCCGGCGGCGGCCGGCAGATCGAACACGAAAGCCCCGTGTCCGTCTTGCCCGGTTTCCACGCGCAGCCGGCCGCCGTGAAGCTCCACCAGCTTGCTCGACAAAGCGAGCCATAAGCCTTCCTCCGTCCAGAAGTCGGGCTGCGGGTAAAACCTTTCGTACGTTCCGCGAATGCGGTCCAGCTTGGCGTTCGTAAATTCTTGCTCCGTCCCGGCGATGCGCACCTCCACCCGATCGCCCCGCGCGGCGGCGGACAAGCGAACGCGGCCGGGCACGGTATGCCTCGCGGCATGCTGAAGCAATCCGGCAAGCAGCTGCGTCAGACGCTGCTCGTCCGCCTCGACCGGCAGCAGCCCCGCGGGGATCGCATGACGAAGTCCCGCGTACGTCTTCGGCTCGACGCTCCGCAGCACGTCCAGCACGCCCGCAGCCGTATCCCGCAAATCGAGCGGCCGTGTTCGGAGCCGGACCCGACCTTCCATCAGGTTCGACCAGTCGGTCAAGTCGTTCAGCAAAACCGTCATCCGGCGTCCGACCGAAACGACGAGCGCCAAATCGTTCGCCGTCTTCTCGGACAGAGGGGCGCCGCCCTTCTCGAGCACCGATTGCACGACATTCGTCAACGCTTGAATCGGCTTGCTCAGCTCGCGGGCCGTATGCGTAATGAATTCTTCCTTGTACCGGTCGGCCCGTCTCAGCTGCAGCATCGTCTCTTCCGCCCTGCGGTAAGCCCGGAAATAACGCTGGGCGAGCATCACCGACAGGCCGACGATGAAGGCGAACAGCTGCAGGGCGAACAGACGATCCGCATCCAGCCCGAATTCCGCTCCGAGCCGCAAGAAGCTGCCCCCCGCCATCGTGACCGACATCGCGAAATCGTACATCGCTTCCCGTTCCCCGCGCAGGGCGGCACGAAGCAGCAAAGCCAGGCTGTACAAAGTCATGGCCATGGCGCATACGGCCCATCCGCTCGTCGTGAAGGTCACCCATTCGATGTCGGCGAGCAGGCAGAACGACGTGTAGCCGGCCAGCAAAACGGTCAGAGCCCGGTTCAGCTTCGCCAGCCCGGACGAACGATGCCGGGTCCCCGCGAACAGATGAAAAAACAAAACCGCCAGTGCGGAAAAAACGAAAATGAGCCGGACGGCCGATTCCGACGCGAGCGACGGAAATACGAACAGCAGCCATTTTTCTTGCCGCGTCGAAACGTAAAGCGCCGCGAACAAACAATAAGCGGCGAAATACGGCCAGCCTTCCGACCGGCGGCTCCGGTAAACGCCGGTCAGCAAAAAAATGAAGGCGAACAGCAGCAGCGTAAACAATAGGCAAACCTGGAGCGCCATGTCGACGATACGCGCGCGCTCTACCGCTTCCGGAATGCCGAGCGAGATCGCTCCGTAAATGCCGCCCTTGTTCGCATGCTCGAAATTCGACGCGTGCACGGCAATGTCCAGCGCGCCGCCGGCCGCGGCCGCATAAGCGATGTAAGGCCGATTGGCGGCCGAAGTTTGCGCCCGGTCTTCGCCCGGCGTGCCGCTTCCGTTTATGCGTTTCCCGTCCACGTACAACGTATGCGCGGTGAAAATGTCCGACACCCGGACGGCCATGATCGGAGGCCGGTTTTCTCCGAGCAGCACGCGCAGCCGGTACGTTCCGTAACCGAACTGGTCCCGCCGCCCCGACTCGGGCGTAAGCGCGCCCCAACGGCCCGGCACCTGCAGCAAAGCTCCGGGAACGGGATCCGCCGCGCTTCCCGGGTCGACGAAACGGCCGGGGACAAACTCCCATTCGCCCTTCAATTCAACCAGCCCTCGCTCGTGCCATTCCCAGTTTCGAAGGTCGAGCACGCCGCCCGAAGCCGACGGCATGAACCGCCTTTCATTCACCGACAAGCAGGCGCTTATGGCGAACAGCACGATATTCGAGAGCAGGACGATCAGAATGATGCGTTTTTCCGACATGTATTCGGGCCTTTCTTGCCAAACAGGCGGATTGTACTCTTTATTATCGTCGTTTTCGCTCCCGAATGGAATAGGCTATAAGGGCTCCGGCTGAGGTTTGCGCCGCGCGTACTCCGTCTTCAGCCGGACGGTTACGGTCGTCCCCTTTCCCGGCTCGCTGGCGATGTCCAGTTTCGTGCCGAATTGCTGCATCAATCGGCTGTTTATGTTGGCGAGACCGATCCCCGCCGCCGCTTTGCCGTCTCCGGCATTCAGCTTCGCCAGCAGCTCGCTCTCGATGCCGACGCCGTCGTCGCGGATCCGGATGACGTAATGCCCGTCCTCGACCGTCACGACAAGCTCGACGGTTCCCCCCTCCTTGCGCTTCATGACGCCGTGGCGAATCGCGTTTTCGACCAGCGGCTGCACCGTAAGCGGAGGCAGGTAGAAGCCGAGGCCGGGCGGCACGTCCACCGTCACCTTCAGCCGTTCCCCGAAGCGTGTTCCTTCAATATATAGGTAGGAACGAACGAGTCGAAGCTCGCGCTCGAATTCGACGAGCGGGGACATGCTGTCGTAGCGGAAGCTTTCCCGCAAATAGTGGGCGAATTCCGCCAAAAGCTTGCGCATCCGTTCCGGCGATTCCTCGCTGAGAGCGGCGATCGAGTTGATCGTATTGAACAAAAAATGCGGCTTGATTTGCGCATGGAGCAGCGCCGATTCCATTCGCAGCCGGTCGCGGACGGACCGCTTCATCTGTACGAGCGTCCGGACGCGCGCCCGCAGCTCCGAAGCTCTCGCCGGCTTGGACACAAAATCGTTCGCCCCGGCGGCGAACGCCATGCCGATATCCTCGTCCCGCCCGCTCGCGGTCATGATCAGCACCGGCATATCGTAGAGCGTAGCCCGTTCGCGGATTTTGCGGCAGACGTCGATGCCGGACAAGCCGGGCATCGTCAGGTCGAGAATGACGAGGTCGGGCTTCGCGGTGAGGGCGAGCAGCCGCAGCGCTTCTTCGCCGTCCGAGGCGGTGCTGACGCGAACGTGCTGGCGGGACAGCAGCCTTTCCATGACCTGCAAATTGACGGGATCGTCGTCCACGATCAGCACGTGCGTCTCTTCTTCGTCATCCGCCCGGACAAGCTCGTACGGCGTCTCTTCCATTCCCTCGCACGGATCGGCCGATGCGGCGGCTTCCAGCGCGCCGTCCGCCGGGGGCCTTTCGTCGAGCGCAAGCGGCTCCGGAGAGGCGGGCGCATTGCCGGCCGCTTCGACCGTCGGCAGCGTGAAAAAGAAAGTCGAGCCCTTTCCGACCTCGGAAATGACGCCGATCGTGCCGCCGTGCATCTCGACGAGACGTTTCGTAATGCTTAGCCCGAGCCCCGTTCCGAAAAACGAATTCGGGTTGGCGGCCGCTTGCTCGTACGCGTCGAAAACGATGTCCAGTTGGTCTTCCGGTATCCCCGTACCGGTGTCCGTTACGCGAATTTCGACGAACGGCGCGACCGTGCGGGCGGTGACCGCAATCGTTCCTTCCGAAGTGAATTTCACCGCGTTGTGCAGAAGGTTGGACATGATCTGCATGAGCCGGTGCTCGTCCGCCGAAACGGCCGGCAGGCTGTCGGGAATTTCGTTTATTAACCGGACTTTGCCGTTCGGCGTGACGAAGCCGATCATGTCGATCGCATTGGCGACGACGGCTCTCGCGTTGACCGCGGAGGGGGCGATCCGCACCGTCCCTTCCCGCAGCCCGGACCAATCGAGCAGATCGCCGATCGTGTTCGCCATCCGCTCGCCGACCGAGACGATCAGGTGCAGATCGTCGGCCTGTTTGACGGTCAGCTTATCCCAATCTTTGCGCAGCATCGACTGGGCGATATTGATCATCGCATGAAGCGGCGTGCGCAGCTCGTGGGACGTGTGGGCCAAAAACTCGTCCTTCGTTTTGTCCCGCTTCAGCAGCCGGCCGGCGAGCTTCTCGGACCGTTCGTACGCCTCGATGAACCGCTTCGCGAGCAGCAGCGTGAAGGCGAGCGCTACGAGCGCAAGCAGCCAAAACCGCCATTTCTCCGGATCGTCCAGCTTCGCGAACAGACGGCTGTGGACGAGGACGCTTGTCAAAAACCCGAGCGCGACCGCAAATTCGCAGGCCGTCCCGACGCGCTGAAGCGCGCTTCGAGCCAGCACGAACAGCATATAGACCAGGAGGACGCACGCGTACGCGATCCAAAGCCGGTCCAAACGGGTAAACAGACGGATCGGCCCGAGCAAATAAACGATCCCGAAAGCGGCGTTCAGCGGCAAAGCCAGTTTGACGGCTGCCGGATGCGCATACGCCCGGTATCGCCTCGATACGAACAGCAGCGCCAGCGTAGTCAAGGCGATCGCGGAAAGAAAGCTGATGCGGCCGGGCCAGTCGACGGGCAAACCCGGAAACAGAGCATACAGCCATAAATCGCCCCTCGACGCCAAAAACAGGGCCGTCGTCAAACACATCAGCCCGCAGTACAGCCATTCCGGCCGCCTTAACCGAAATAGAAACACGAGCAAAAAATTGACCGCCAATATTCCCGCGAGCAAAATAAGGCCGAAATCCGCGGCGCGGTTGAACGTCCGGCTCCGGTCGATCCCCTCCGGCGTACCGAACTCGAGCGGCAGATGCATGCCGGCATCGTACGCCATGTCGAAGTTGGCCGCCTGCACGTATATATCGACGATGCCGCCTTTCGCTTGAAAATAGCCCGTATACGGCAGATCGCGAAGCTCGTACGAGTTCCGGCCCGTTCCCGGCACGCCCGAAGCCCCGACATATTGCCCGTTCGCGTAAATCCGGCTCGAAGACCGGATCGACTTGACGCGAACCGCCATTACCCGCTCGTCATCGGCGTCCAGCACGACGCGCAGCCGGTATGTGCCGTAGCCGAACGGGCCGCGATGCCCGTCCGGCCACGGAACGAGATCCCAATCGCCGGGGACGGTCTGCGTCGCGCGTTCGCCGGCCGGCGCTTTCGAGCCGTCCAGCAGCTCGTTCGGATAAAAATCCCAGTCCCCTTTAAGCCGGACGACGCCTTTCCGCTCCCAATTCCAATCGCGCAAATCGAGCGTCCCCCGCTCCGCCCGGGGCGAATCGCCCGCGGACAGCGCCGATATCGTTTCGAGCACGATCAGCAATGCGATCGCCGCAACGGATAAGGCCAGCGCGATCCATTTCTTTCTCATCGCTTTTCTCCTGTCTTGTGAATCGTATACCCTCGCGTACTTGAAAGATACTCCTTTCCGGATTTTCAGAATCTGTTCAGTTGCAGCCCCTATAGTAATCGCTAAGGAGTTGAAACGATGAAATATATGTATTTGCAAAAATACTTGAGCCAAAAAGCGGCCATTACGCTGACATATACCGAAATCGAACAGATTCTCGGCTTCGCTCTGCCGGAAGCCGCCTACAAGCATCGTTCGTGGTGGGGAAACGATCCGTCGACGACGCAATCCCACGCATGGCTGAGCGCCGGCTGGCACGTCAGCGACGTCGAGCTCGGGATCAGCGTCACGTTTATCCGGTCCGGCCGTTGACGCGGGTCCCCCCGGCAGGCTTCGATAGCCGCCGCATTCGGCGGAACTGGCAAAATTGTACGGAATCGTACTGAACATTTTTTGAACATGGAACGGGCGGCCAAGCAATTCGCGGGTCGTCTTCGGCCAGTTCGGATTTTGCGTTTCGGGAATCGGGGAGAGGCGGAAAGCCGGCATTCGCGGCTGCGTGAAGGGAGATCGGCGGATTTGCCCGCAAAAATGGCCGCGCCCGAACGGGAGCGGCCTGCTATCATTCGCCCAGCCGGAGCAGCGTCTTGTGCATCCAGATCGCCGCCTGGCTTCCTTCGCCCATCGCGATCGTCACCTGCTCGGAATGGACGCCGACGTCGCCGGCCGCCCACAGGTTCGGCACGGTCGTCATTTTCGTGCGGGCATCGGTCATAATATGGCCGTTCTCGTGCCGCTCCGCGCCGAGCTGCTCCGCAAGCGCGGAACGCACCTCGTTGCCGCCGAAGGCGATAAAACCGCGATCCGCCCATATTTCGCCGCCGCTCGCGAGCCGGACTCCCTGGAACAGGCCGTCGTCCGCTTCGAGCACTTCGCGCACGGGCTCGGAGACGACGACGATCCGCTTGTCCCGAAGCGCCGACGACGACTCGGGCGAGACGGGCTTCCGCTCGTGGTTGACGAAGACGAGATCGTCGGTTCGGTCGGACAGCGTCAGCGCCATCGAAGCGCCCGGGTCGCCCGAGCCGAGCACGATCGTTTTCCGGTTGCGCACTTCGTGCCCGTCGCAATCGGGGCATACGTACACCGTTTTGCCGAGACAAGGCACGAGTCCGGGCAAATCGGGAAACCGGTCGACGATGCCGGTGGCGAGCAGCACCGTTTTCGCCCGGTACTCTCCGCCCGTGCCTTGCAGCCAAAACAAATCCGCCTGCCGCTCTGCCCGGACGATCTCGTCCGCCACGAACCGGATGCCCGTCTTCTCCGCCTGGCTTCGCCCGAGACGGCGCAGCTCCATGCCCGAAATGCCGTCGGGCCAGCCGAGCACGTTATGATAGCTCCGGCACAGCGTGGAGCGTCCGTCCCCCTTATCCGCCACGAGCGCGGAATGGCCGTATCTGCCGATTTGGATGGCGGCCTGCAGCCCGGCGATTCCTCCGCCAACGATGATGCAGTCGTAAACCGTCGACATCGTTCGCCCTCCTTTTTTCTCGATCCGCCTTAGTATGTCCATCCGGGCCAAAACAATCGAATTTGTCCGGCGGTTCTCTGGCATTCGCATTCTATTATTGCTAAAATAGTAGAATAGTCGCCGCTTCGGCGACGGTATGCGACACGTCCCCCCAAAAAACGAAGCCCGCGTTCGAAGTTGTATGCCGAGCGCTTTCGGTTCAGCCCCTGTCGATTCCGTTGCTTTTGTCGAAAATCCGTCCGTACGCTCGTTTTTTGCCCTACATAGGAAAAATTATGCAACATTTCGGCGAAACGCATCGTCGTAATCAGTATGGATCGATAGGCTCGTGTCGTGCCGCATTCCAAGCAAAATGTCGAAAATCGAGGTGAGTCGCATGAGCACGCCGCTCGAGGCGAAGGCCAGTCCGGTTCCGGCCGTAGCGCCGCAGCGCAGCGCCAAATCGGCTAAAGCCGCTTCCGCGTCCAAAAAGACGTATCTGCTGTTTTTCTCCAGCTGGTTTTTATTGATCGCGACCGGGGTACTCGGGACGATGCTATATACGGAGCATTTGAAGAAGCAGCTGGGCGCGCAGCTCGCCAGCCAGACGGAGCAGCAGCTGCAGGCGATGCAGACGCAGTACCAGCAGCAATTGGATCAATTGAAAACGGGCGTGACGGCGGACATGGCGGCGCTGCAGGCGAAGGTCGATTCGTTCAACGAGCTTCTCGCCTTTACGAAAGACAGCGCCAACAGCAAAACCGACAACAGCAACCAGCTCTACACCCAGCTGGCCGAAGTGAAAAAGAAGCTTGACGAACTCAAGCAAAATTTGGATGTGCTCAAATGACGGCCCGCGAAATCAACCGGTTTTTCCTGCTTGCGTGCGCCCCGTTCATCGGCATGGTCGTATGGCTGCTGTCGGCCGGCTTCGCGCTGGACATGCCCCGGCTCGGTTTCGCCCCTACGCTGGAATCGTTCACGCTGGAAGAGCAGACGAAAACCGTTCACCAGAGTCTCGATGTCGCCAAAGTGAACGCCGCCGCCACGAAGAGCACGGTCGAAAAGTTTTATCAATTATACGAGCAGAGCGCAAACGATACGAGCGCGATGCTCAAGCTGGCGACGGCCCAGACGGCCCGCCCGGCGGCGATCTTCGACGCCAGGATTTCCGCCGAGTTCGGAAAGCCGATCCGAACCGTGACGTCGGCCAATATCGATTTGCGCCTGTACCAATTCAACGACCCGAACTATAAAGGCTACGCGCTCAAGGCCGATCTGAAAACGGACAAGGCGATGAAGATGGCGCTCGGCAAAGACAAGCTCGGCGGCTCGGAAACGACGCTGGCCGCGGTGAACCGTTTCGGCGCGGTCGCCGGCATCAACGCCGGAGGATTCGCCGATACGGAAGACGGCAAACGGTATCCGCTCAGCACGACGATCCTGAACGGCAAGTACGTGTACGGCTTCGAACCGTCGTTCGACAACTTGGCGTTCGTCGGCCTGAGCACCGACCGCAAGCTGATCGGCGGCAAATTTACGAAGCAGGCCGACCTGGACAAGCTGAATCCTTCGTTCGGCGCGACGTTCGTGCCGGTCCTGCTGAAGGGCGGCGTCAAGCAGGCGATACCGGCGCAATGGCAAAATTCGCCCCGCCGGGCGCCCCGCACCGTCGTCGGCAATTTCGGCAACAACCAGCTGCTGTTTATCGTGGCCGACGGCTACAACGAGCGAGGCGGCTCCGGCGCGACGCTGATGGAGCTGCAGGACAGGCTGGCCAGGCTGCGCGTCGTCGACGCCTACAATTTGGACGGCGGAGGCTCCTCTTCGCTCATTTTCGAAGGCAAAACGATCAACAATCCTTCGGACGGACGGCTTCGTCCGCTGCCGACGAACTTTTTGTTTTTTAAATAAAGCCGAAGCTTCTCCACGCCGGTCCGCCGCGCGCAATGTTCACAAAACGGCCGTTTTCTTTTTCGGACCGTTTGGGTATAATAGGTTTAGTTTGTCACGGCACTTTTTCCGACTGGGGGTGTAACCAGACATGTCCATTTTCGCTTCCACTACGTTTTGGCTTGTCATGGTCGTATTCGCAATGTTCATCAGCGCCATTTTGACCGCTTCGTACAACGAGGACAAAACGAAGGGCTTGTAAGGCGAAGGCGCCCGGCGCCTTTATCGTACGGCTCGGCGCTCCCGCGCCCATCGCGACGGCAACCGACGCCGCTTCCCCCGCTTCGCAGCGGGAGAGGCGGCTTTTTGCGCTGCACCTTTTATCGACCGTACGCCTTTTCGACCGCAAGCAGCGCGCACTCCAGCGGCATGGCCCGTTCCTCGCCGGATCGCATGTCCTTCAGCCGGATGAGGCCGCCCGCCGTCTCCGTCTCCCCGACGAACGCGACGAATCGGGCGCCCCCGGACGATGCCGAAGCGAGCGTACGCTTCAGCTTGCGAGCGCCGTCCTCGACCCGCGCCGGTATTCCGGCGCCGCGGAACCGGGCGGCGGCCGCCAGCGTTTCGGGCAGCGTATCGCCTATCGGGATCAAACGGACGGGCGGAAGGTCCGGCTCCGCTTCGCGTCCGCTCCATACTTCCAGGATCGAATCGAGGCCGAACGAAATGCCTGCGGCCGGAATTTGCACGTCTTCGCGGCCGTTCAGCTTGCCGATGATCGCATCGTAACGGCCGCCGCCGGCCAGCGAGGACCGATATGATCCGTCCGCGGCGAATACTTCGTATACGGTCCCGGTGTAAAAACTCAGGCCGCGCGACAAAAACGGATCGAACCGGCTTATCGTTCCAAGCCCGAGCGCATCGAGCAGCTTCGACAGCGCCCGGACCTCTTCCGTTCCGCGGGTTTCCGTCAGCGCGAAACGGTCCGCAAGCCGTTCGAACGCGGGCGGTTCGCCGCGAATGAGGCGGACGATCCGCTCCGTCGCCGACGCGTCCGTACGTTTGGCCGCGAGCTCGGCCGCCACGCCGTCCGCCCCGATTTTATCCAGCTTGTCGAGCGTCAGCATGACGGACGGCTGCGACGCCTCGTCCACGCCGATGGCGCCCAGCAGCTCGCCGAGAAACCGGCGGTTGTTCCAGCGAACGACGATGTCGATGCCGAGCGCCCCGAATACGGCCTCCGCCAGCTGCAGCAGCTCCGCTTCCGCCTCGGGCCCCCGAATGCCGGCCACATCGGCGTCGCACTGCATAAATTCGCGAAGCCGCCCGCGCTTCACGGGCCCGTCGCGGAACACTTTGCCGATTTCGTAACGCTTGTACGGGAGCGCGAGTCCCGGAGCCGCCGCGATCAGCTTGGCGAACGGAACGGTCAAATCGTACCGCAGCCCGAGGCTTCGCCCCCCTTGATCGGAAAGGCGGTACATTTCTTTCTCGATTTCTTCGCCGCCGGCATATTTGGAGGCGAGCAGCGACAGCTCGTTCAGAATCGGCGTTTCCACCGGCTCGAAGTCGTACAGCGCGAACTGACGCTCGAGCACGGCGCGTATTCGGTTTCGCTTCTTTTGCTCCCCGGCGCGATAATCGAAAGTGCCTTTGACGTTTTGCATAAGCTTCATCCTTTCTTTCCCGGCTTCTGCTGCCGATTTTGATAAAAAAAACGCGCAGGACCTCTTGGTCCCGCGCGCTCCGTATGCCGCAGGGAGGCCAACGCGATTAGCGCCAGCCCGCCCTGTTCGCTTGCCCAGGGAGTGCTAACGCTTAGGTGTGATGATGAAGTTGCGCGAACTTCGCGATCGGCGTCACTTCGGTCCGCCTCCTTCTTCGTAATGCTGTTTATTATAGCGTCTTCGTCCGGTTGAAGCAATACCCGGAAGCCGAACTCCGCGCACAACAAAAAAGCACCCCCGATCCGTTCGCGAGGATGCCGTCCCACTTCGTCCCGCAGCGGCGGGCCGTGCGGCGCATGAACGTTTGGTTCGATAGCGGTTACAAGGAGATCATGGTCATCTCGCGCAAGCAGCTCATGCAAATGTGTTTTTCCCGATACTCCGTGACGCCGTTCATTTCGCCGCAAAACACGCATTTGGGGCGATATCGCTCCAGCAATATATGATCGCCGGAAACCAAAATCTCCACCGGATCGCCTTCGTTCATCCGATATCTTTTTCTGAGCGATTTGGGCAGCACGATACGGCCCAATTGATCCACTTTTCGTACGACTCCTGCAGGTCTCATCTCGACTCACCTCGCTTTTGCCCGGAAAGTAGACGGAATGCCATGCATATGTTCCACTTCCAGCATTATGAATTCGCCGAAACCGGGCGAAATCCTTCTTTTGCTATAGGTCTTTATGCCGATTTGAATGATTTTGTCGAAGGAATCGATCGGAATCGACTTTGACGTTCATGCCGAACCGGCATCGATCGGCGAAGCGCCGAACGGCGGGGCCGCGGACGCTTTCATCGCAGCCCGAGAAAATCGTTTTGCCGCAGCGCCTCGAACAGCACGATCGCCGCCGAATTCGATAAATTGAGCGATCGGACGGCGTCCGTCATCGGCATCCGGATGCACGTTTCCCGGTTCGGTTCGATGATTTCCGGCGGAAGCCCTTTCGTCTCTTTGCCGAATACGAGCACGTCCTCGTCTTTGTAGGCGAAATCGGTATACAATTTGGACGCTTTCGTCGTCGCATAGTAGAAGCGTCGGCCGGCGAGCGCGTTCGTCAGCTCCCCGAACGAATCGTAGTAGCGGACGTCGACCGAATGCCAATAGTCGAGCCCGGCGCGTTTCAACGTTTTGTCGTCCGTCGCGAAGCCGAGCGGGCGGACCAGATGAAGCACCGTCCCCGTCGCGGCGCACGTTCGGGCGATATTGCCGGTATTTGCAGGAATTTCGGGTTCGACCAGCACGATGTGAAAAGACAAAGCAAACCTTCTCCTCGTCGAGTATGGAATGAATAGCCTACTTGTATTATACATCAACCGTTCCGAAAATTTTAACATCCGCTTAACGAATCCTTAATCTTCCGATTATGCTTGCGTTTCATAATGGAAGACGAACGACGACTTACCGTTTTCGGTTTTCGAAAGGAGAAGACGATGACAAGGAAGAAAATTTTGGTCGTTGACGATGAACCTTCGATCTCGATGCTCATCGAATTCAATTTGAAGCTTGTCGGTTATGAAGTCATGTGCGTATTCGACGGGGAGGCCGTCTTTGAAGCGATTCCGCAATTTCGTCCCGATTTGATCGTGCTCGATTTGATGCTGCCGAAGCTGGACGGCACGCAAGTGTGCAAACGGCTTCGCGATCAAAACAATTTCGTTCCGATCATTATGCTGACGGCGCTGCAGGACTTGTCGGACAAAATCGCCGGGCTCGACAACGGCGCCGACGACTACATGACGAAGCCGTTCAGCCCGCAGGAGCTCATCTCGCGCATTCAGGCGATTATGCGCCGAACGAGCGCCCTGCCGACGGCCGAAGCGGAGGTGCTGCACATCGGGCCGATCCGGATCCGCCCGGAGCAGCGCGAAGTGACGGTGAACGACGAGCCGATCGAGCTGACGCCCAAGGAGTTCGAGCTGCTGCTGTTTTTGTGCAAGCACCGGGGCAAGGTGCTCAGCCGCCAGCAACTGCTGCACGGGGTGTGGGACTACCATTTTATCGGCGATACGCGCATCGTCGACGTCCATATCAGCCATCTTCGCGATAAAATCGAGAAAAACGCCCGCACGCCCGAATATATCGTCACGATCCGCAACGTCGGCTACAAGCTGACCGAGCCGGTCGCGAAAGAATCGCTCGCGTAGCTCCAGGCCGTTAGCCCTTATCGCGCCGCCGGACGGCGAATCGGGTCCGTGCAGCCCGACCGGTTGCCGATGCAAAGTCGAACCGGCTGTGCCGCGGACCGATCCGCAACCCCAAAACGAGCAGGCCCATGCCGTCGGCATGGGCCACCCCTGGAACGTCCGGTTTCCGGACGTTTTTTCTTGGCGTATCGGCATTCGCCCGCGACCGGAACGGCCGGATCGAACGCGCGGCTTACGCGTAGCCGGTCAGCGCGTTCAGCTCGTCCAGCCTGCGCTTCAGATCGGCGATTTCGTCCTCGGGCAGGTCGAGCTGGGGCGCTCTCATAAAGCCGGCGTCGACGCCTCTCAGCTTGAGCGCTTCTTTGAAGTACGACATGTTGCTGCCGCTCTTGAGCGTTTCGCAATAGCGGATCGCGATGCGCTGCAGCTTTCTCGCTTGGTCCAGATCGTTCGCGAGAAAAGCTTCGTACACGGCCACGAACGGCTCGGGATAGACGCAGGAGACGCCGGAAACGACCCCTTCGCAGCCCATCGCCAAAGCGGGCAAAAACAGACGGTCCGCGCCTTGCATGACGGAGAAGCTGCCGCCTCTTACGTTCAAATACTCGTTCGTCCGCAAAAAGTCCGGGTAGCTGTATTTGATGCCGATGACGTTGGCGCATCGGGCCGCTACCTTCTCGGCGACCTCGGTTTTCAAATCGTTGGCCGCGCACTGCGGAATGTTGTACAAGTAAACCGGGAAGCTGTCGGGCACGCTCGAAGCGACCGTAACGAAATAGCGCTCCAGCTCCGCGTCGTTCGCCCCGAAAAACGCCGGGGTGACGACCCCGATGCCGTCGGCTCCGATCTCGCTCGCATGCTTCGCCAGCTCGACCGTATCTTCCTGGGTCATCGCGCCGACGTGAATAAACACGGTAACCCGGCCCGCCGCCTTGCGGACGACCGTTTCGGCGACCGCCTTGCGCTCGTCGACCGACAAGCGGAGCATTTCGCCCGTCGTGCCGAGCGGATACAAGCAGTGAACCCGTTTCGAAATGAGAAAATCGGTCAGCCGCTCCACGCCTTCGAAATCGATCGAGCCGTCCTTGCGAAACGGGGTGACCATCGCCGTCGTTACGCCGTATAAATGCTTCATGCCTCGTCCTCTCCTCTTCTGCTCCGAAACTGTTCGTATTCGTTCAAGCTCCGCCGAAACGACTCGACTTCCCGTCGGGTCGGCAGCGAGCTTTGCGCGCCGTGCCTCGTCACGGTAATGGCGGCGGCGATTTGCGCCTCGCGGATCGCCGCGTCCGCGTCCCGGGACGCCAAGTAGCCGGCGACGAAGCCGCCGATGAAGCTGTCCCCGGCCGCCGTCGTATCGACCGCGTTCACTTGGAGGGCCGGGTACGCTTTAACCGTGCTGCGATCGGCGTAATAGCAGCCTTTCTCGCCCATCGTGACGATCAGGGCGCCGACGCCCTTCTCCGCGAACAGCCGGGCCGCACGTTCGATCGACGGCCCGCCGACGTCGTCCAAACCCGCGATCGTCCGCAGCTCGCGCTCGTTCGGAATCAAAAAATCGACATGGCGAAGCAGCTCGTCGTCCAGCCTGACGGCCGGCGCCGGATTCAATACGGTCGTTTTTCCGAGCGCTTTCGCCTTGCTCAGCGTATAGGCGACCGTCTCCAGCGGAACCTCCAGCTGAAGCACGACGATTTCGCATTGCTCGAGCATCCCGATCCGGCTGTCGATATCGTCGCTGCTCAGCTCCCCGTTCGCGCCGGGGACGACGACGATATGGTTGCGCCCCTCCCGGTCGACGGTGACGAGCGCGATTCCGGTCGGCTGCCCGGACGAAGTCAGGACGGCGCCCGTATCGACTCCGGACTCCGCGAGCGATTGCAGCAGGGCGTCCCCGTTGCGGTCCGCGCCGACTTTGCCGATCAGGCAGACCGGCGTCTGCAGCTTGCCGATCGCCGCCGCCTGATTGGCCCCTTTGCCGCCCGGCGCTTCCGCGAGCCCGCCTCCCTGCAGCGTTTCGCCCTCCGCGGGCAGCCGAGCGACCGCGACCGCAATATCCATATTCAAACTGCCGACGACGACAACGCTCTTTTTCATGGACTTCTTCCTTTCCTCGCGGCCATTGCTCAGCCGACGACCGGATTGGCCGGCGGCCGGCCCGCGAACACGTCGAGCAGCGCCTGCGCCGTGACGAGCCCGACTCTGCGGTACGTTTCCTCCGTTTCGGCGGCCGTATGCGGCGTCGTGACGATATGGTCCAGCTTGAAGAGCGGGTTGTCCGCGGAAACGGGCTCCCGCTCGTACACGTCGATCGCCGCTCCCGCGATCGTTCCCGACTCGAGCGCGCGGTACAGCGCCGCTTCGTCGACGAGCGCCCCCCTGGCCGTATTGATGAAGTACGCCCCGCGTTTCATTAGCGCGAACCGCTCGTCGTTCATCATATGGCGCGTTTCCGGAAGGCTCGGCAAATGCATGCTGACGATGTCGCCGCGCGCCAGCGCCTCCTCGGCGCCGACGAGCTCGACGCCGAGCTCCTGCGCCTTCTCCGCATTCGGGTACTTGTCGTAGGCGACGATCGCGACGTCGAAGCCGCTCAGCTTTTTCGCGACCATCTGCGCAATGTTGCCGAAGCCGAGCAGAGCGACCGTTTTGCCCGCCAGCTCCCCGCCGACGTGCCGGTCCCAGTAGCCTCTCCGGGCCGATCGGTGCAGCGCCGGAATGTTGCGGAGCACCGCCAGCAGCAGCCCGATCGTCAGCTCGGCGACGGCGTTCGCGTTCCCTCCCGGCACGTTCGTCACCCGAATGCCGTATTCGCGGGCTTTGTCCAGGTCGATGTTGTCGACGCCGACGCCGAACCGGGCGATCGCCTTCAGCTTCGGCGCCAGCTTGAACACCGCTTCGTCCCACGTGTCGACCCCGGCGACGACGCCGTCGATATCCGCAACGAGCGGAGCGAGCTCCTCGAACGTATGCGGACGCCCGAGCTTGTTCTCGATCACTTCGCAGCCGCCCTCTTCAAGCAGCCGCTTCGCTTCCGCGCACAGCCGCGAATAATTCGTCGCGGTCACGAGCACTTTTTTCCGTTCGCCCATTATTTGACTCCTCCTACGGTCATGCCGCTAACCATATATTTCGACGTGAACAGGTACATGACGACGACCGGAATCGAGGCGAGAATCGACCCGCCCATCAGCGGCCCCCACGCGAAGACGTCCCCGACGATCATGTCCGAGAGCCCGAGCGTCAGCGTCTTGTCCGAGCCTTTCGTCACCACGACCAGCGCATATAAATATTCGCTCCAGCAAAGCGTAAACGAGAAAATGAACGTCGCCGCGATTCCGGGAGCGGCCAACGGGAAAATGACGCTCCGCATCGCGCGAGCCCGGCTGCAGCCGTCGATCATCGCCGCCTCCTCGATTTCGACCGGAATCGATTTGAAGTACGAAATGAGCATCCAGGTCGCATACGGAATCGTAATCGTCGGATAAATGAGCATCAGCCCGTAGATCGAATTGTTCAGGCCGATCGACGACACGAGCATATAGAGCGGGATGAACAATACCGCGCGCGGCATCAAATACGCGTACAGGATTCCCCGGGAAATGACGCTTCGGCCGCGAAAGCGCAGCTTGGCGATCGCATAGGCGGCCAGCATGCTGACCGCGATCGAGCCGAGCGCGACGAGAACGGAGACGACGAGCGAGTTTTTCACGTTCAGCAAAAATCCGTTTTCCGTCAACAGCTTCTCGTAAGCGGACCAAGTAAACCGATCCGGCCAAAACGTCGGCGTCATCCGGTAAATTTCGCCGTTCGATTTGAACGACGTATTGAACATCCAGTAAAGCGGAAACAGGGCGAAGACGAGCATGACGGCCAATGTGGCGTAAACGACTATCCGGTTCGCGATCGATTTATGTTCCATCCGCCATCACCTACTCATTCGACGAAAGCGAACGCTTCGTGACGAAGTTGATCAGCATGATCAGCGGAGGCATCGTCATGATCGCGATGGCGATCGCTTTCCCCAAGCTCATATTCAAAAATCCGATCGTGTAGCTGAGCGTGGACAGCACCTGCGTCCCGTTGGACGGACCGCCGCGCGTAAGCAGCCAGATGATCTCGAAATCGTTCAGCGTCCAGATCGTCGTCATGACGGCGGCCAGCACCGTCACTTCCTTGACCGAGGGCAGCGTCATGTAGATAAACCGCTTGAACGCCCCGGCGCCGTCCAGCATCGCCGCCTCGTACATTTCTTTGGACAGCGTCTGCAGTCCGGCCAATATTGCGATGCCCATAAACGGGATGCCGCGCCAGACGTTGACCAAAATGACCGAAAACATCGCCAGATCGGGACTGGCGAGCCAGCCGACCGGCTTCGCGATCAGGTGCGCCTTGAGCAGCAAATAGTTGAGCACGCCGCCCACGTCGGAGTAGATCCACTGCCACGTAAAAACGGAAACGATCGTCGGGATCGTCCACGGCAAAAAGAGCAGCACCCGAAACACGTTGCGGCATACGATCTTTTCGTTCAGCACGAGCGCCATGATCATGCCGAACACCGTCTTGCCGATTACCGCGACCAGCGTGAACACCGCCGTGTTCCAGACCGCTTTCCAGAACAGCGAGTCTTTGACGAGCTCGATATAATTGCCGAGTCCGATAAAGGCGGCGCCGCTGCCGACGACTTTGTCCGTAAAGCTGAGGTATAGCGCCCAACCGAACGGAACGACCATGACGGCGAGCAAATAAATCAATACGGGACTCATCAGCGCATAAGCCAGCTTGTTGTCCGTGTTCGTTCTCAAGTGATATCCCGCCTAACTGTAGGCCGCGGGCAAACCGCGCAAGTCGCCGGCCCGTCCCGCAGCCTGTAAGGAATGAGTTACTTTTTGTAAATGTCTTCGATTTTCGTCTGCAAATCTTTGACGGCCGTCTCCGGCGTATAGCTGGGCTCGAGCAGCAGCTTTTGGAACGTGTCGTTCACGACGCGCAGGTTGAACGCTTCTCCCGCTTTCGGGTTGTATTCGCCCGGGTAGCCGAGGAAGTAAAACCCTTTGACCGACTCGACGAACGCTTTGTTCTTCTCCTCCTGCCACACCGGCTCGCCCGTCAGCTTCGTAAAGACCGGGCCGGTGAGCGGCGCGCCTTTCTCGATCCACGTTTTGTACCAGTCGGTCGCGAGCATGTATTCGACGAACTGCTTGGCCAGCTCTTTGTTTTGCGAATCTTTGAAAATGCCGAGGTTGTTGCTGATGCCCGGGATAAACGTGCCTTTCGGCCCGGCCGGGTAAGGCGCGATCCCCGTCTTTTCGTACAGCTCCGGGTTGTCCTTCTTGATCGTGCTGAGCAGGCTGCCGACGTTGAACACCATCGCCGCCTGGCCGCTCAAATACGCTTTGTTGTTGCCGCTGTCGTCCCAGCCGATGGCGCTCGGCGGCGTGCTTTTATCGGTCATGAAAATGTCGCGGATAAATTTCGTCGCCTCGATCGTTTCCGGCGAATTCGCGATGACCGTCTTGCCGTCCTTCGTGTCGAGCGAGCCGCCGTACGACCAGATGATGCCGCGGGTGAGGAACTCGGCGTCGGAATTGCCTTTGCCGTAGCCCATGCCGGCGCCGTACACGCCTTTGCCCGGATCGGTGAGCGCCTTGGCCATTTTCCGGAACTCGTCCCACGTTTTCGGCGGGGCGTCGAAGCCGGCGTTTTTCAGCAAATCTTTGCGGTAGTACAGCACCTGCGATTCGGTCCAGAACGGGATCGCGTACGGCTTCCCTTGGAACGTGATCGCTTTTTTCATGCTCGCCTGCATCTCGCCGTTTTTGCTTTCGATCGTTTTGACCAAATCGGTCAAATCTTCAAGCACGCCTTTGGCGTAAAATTGGCCGATCTCCTGATACCCGAAAAACGAAACGTCCGGAACCATCTTCGACTCGATCGCGGCGGACCATTTCGGATAAAAGTCTTCGTAAGCGATCAACTCGACATTGACGTTTACGTTGTGCTCCGTTCCGAACTGCTTCGCACGCTCCTGAATGAGCTTGTTTTGGTCCTCGAACAGCTGCTTTTTCATCCAAAACGTGAGCGTCGGCTTCGATTTGTTGTCGGCGGCCGAATCCCCCGCCGTCTTGCCTCCCGTGCCGCAGCCCGCAGCCAGCGCCGCAAGCAGCGAAACGGCTGCCGCCTTCTTGATCCATCGGTTCATTCGTGGTGACCTCCCGTAGTTGCGACCGCCGTAGGCGTCGCATTCATGATCCGGGCTTCCGTTTGTCCCGCCGGACGCGGGCCCGAAAACCTCTTGTCTTCATAGTAAAGCGTTTCCCCGCCGCTTAAAATGACAACTATTTAACCGGGATGGCACAATATTAACGAGATCGCCTCGCGGCGGGCCGGAAGGGGGAGCCGCGAGACGCGGGGGACGTTCAGGGGCATCTTCGGACGCAAAAAAGCGGCTGCGTCCCGCAAAAGGACGAGCCGCTTTCCGCCGGCTACAGGTCGCCGACCGTTTCGAGCTTTTGGCGAAACTCCTGCGGCGTGACCGAATAATATTTTTTGAACACCTTGATGAAATAGTTCGGATTTTGGTAGCCGAGCCGCAGCGCGACCTCGTAGTTTTTCAGCGACGGGTCGGCGAGCAGCGCGGCCGCCTTTTCCATTTTCAGGCGCAGCACGAAATCGCTCAAATTTTCCCCCGTCTCCAGCTTGAAAATGCGCGACACATGAACGGGATGCATGTACATCGAATCGGCGATCGCCTGCAGCGAAACGTCGTCCACGAGATGCTTCTCGACGAACTGCTTGATTTTGCGCACCGCGTTTTCCCGGTCGTTCCGCGTCTCGCTCTCCATGCATTGCTGCAGCAGCTCGAGCGACTGGAACATCCATTGGTGAAACGATTCCGGCGAGCGGATCGGCGCGAGGCCCGTCACGTCGGACAGCAGCGGGCCGATCATGTCGGTGAGCTGCCGTCCGTTTTTGTGCGCGAACGAGCTGAACGAGGCGTAGATGGAAAAAAACGCTTCCGTCAAATGTTCCCGGGAATCGGCCCACTTCGAGCTCAGCTCCTCCCAGACCGCGGTCAGCTTGTCGCGCGTCCGCTCGAAATCCCCGGACTCGAGCAGATGGACGAGCATCGGCGGCTCGTTCAGCCGCTGCAGCGCATGGACGGGCAGCCGGTCGAGCTCGGTCGATACGTAGACGAGCAGGCCGCTTTGCTGGCCGACCTGCTTCCGCAGCGACAGCAGGATGTCCTCGTACAGCCGCTGAATGTCGGACGGAAACGAGCCCCAACGGCTGATGAGGACAGAGACGCTCCCTTTCAAATACCGGTTAACGCCGAGCTGCAGCTGGGAGGCGATCGACCGGAGCCGGCTTTCGGTCGGCTCGGCCGGCCGTTCCGGGGACGGCGAAGACCCGGGCCGTTCCGGACCGTCGTCCGGCAGCGTGACCAAAAATACGAGGTAGCCGTGGATGTCCTTGCAGCTCCATAGCCGGAATTCGTCCTCGAACAGCTCCTCCGCCATATTGACGACCGCGTATTCCATCAGCGACAAGCTGTAAAAGTCGAGCTCGGCCAGCCGGTCCTCCAGCCGGCACAGCAGCAGCGCGAACCGTTCGCCCGGCGCGACCGCGATTTTGAGCGACTCCAGCTTGTGCCTCAGCTTGTCCGGCGACAGCTTCGTGCCCTGCAGCAGATCGGCGAGCAAATCGCCGCGCAGCTTCGGCAGATGCTCCTGGAACGCCTGGACGACCCGCTCGTACGCCCGGCTTTCGTCCCTTTCCTGCCGCAGCTTCTCGACAAGCTGGCCGACTTTCGCCAGCACCTCGTCGTCTCCGACCGGCTTCAGCAAATAGTCGTGGGCGTCGTGCCGGATCGCCTCCCGGGCGTAAGCGAATTCCGCATGGCCCGACAGCAGGATGCATTTCACCCGCCGCCATTCGCGGCGGACGAGCGCCAGCAGCTCGATCCCGCTCATGCCCGGCATGCGGATGTCGGTCATCATAATGTCGATCGCGTTCGTCTTGAGCGTCTCGAGCGCTTCGCCGCCCGAATACGCTTTGAACACGGCGGTGATGCCGATGTCCCGCCAAGGAAGCGTGTCGGCCAGGCTGTCGACCACACTCGCTTCGTCGTCGACGATCAGCAGCTGAAACATCCGAAATTCCTCCTTTGTCGGCGCCGGGCGCCCGTCACGGCGTTTCCCGCCGCTCCTCCCAAACCATCTCCGCGCGCAAGCCGCCGGACGCGGACCTGGCGAAGTACAAACCCGACCTTCCGCCGTACATATGCACGAGACGCTGATGCGTATTCCACAGGCCGAAGCCGGTTTCCTCGTCTTTCGGCAGGGCGACCTTCCGCTGCAGCTCCGCGATTCGCTCCGGCGGCAGGCCGGGGCCGTTGTCCTCGACGACGATCCGCCGCAGCCCGTCCTCCTGCGTGCCCGTTATCGTAATCAGGCCGTAGCGGGAGCTGTTTTCCACGCCGTGGACGACCGCGTTTTCCACGAGCGGCTGGACGAGCAGGCGCGGAATTTCGAGCGACAGCATCTCCTCCGGAATGTCGATTTCGTAATGAAACCGCTGCATGCGCATCGTCTGGATCGTCAAATAGTTTTCGACCAGCTTCATCTCCTCGGCCAAAGACGCCGTAGGCTTCTCCAGCCGCGTCGAATACCGGTAATACTCGCCCAGGTTGAGCGCCATCGCGGAAACCGCATCCTTGTCGCCCAAATTCGACATGTTTTTAATATAGAACAGGCAGTTGTACAAAAAGTGCGGATTGATTTGCGACTGCAGCTGCTTGAGCGTCGCCTCCTTCGAGCGGAGCGTCTCCTTGTACACTTTTTCGATCAAATCGCCGATTTGTCCGGCCATCTCGTTGAAGCTGCGGAACAGGAAATCGAATTCGTTGTTCGACTGCCGCTGCAGCCTGGCCGAATATTGGCCGTCCTTGATCCGCTGCACGCCCCGGATCAGCATCCGGATCGGCCGCTGCACGTTCCGGTACAGCAGCAGCGTGACCAACAGGCTGAGCGCCGTCAGCAAGGCGATGGAGGCGTAAAACAAATTTCGGCTCGTAACGATCGGCGCGAACACGGATTGCAGCGGCACGATATCGACGAGAAACCAGCCGAGGCTGTCCGAGCGGACGTAATTGACGATATAGGCGCCGTCCTTCAGCCGAACGGTCAAGCTGCCGCCCTGCGAAGAAAGCTCGGCCCGGTCGAGCCGCTCCGCGATTCGGTCGACGAGCGTCCGGTTCGCCATGTAGCTGATGATCGGCTCCGCTCCGGCCCGGTACATAAACGGCTCGTGCTCCCCGCCCTGCTTGAGCAAATTCAGCATGTTCCGCAAATTGTCGTCGGTGAACCGGACTTCGACGAGCAAGTTGGGGATATCGCTTTCCTTGATCCGCGAAAAAAACGTTTGCGTAATGCCGAACGTAACCGCGCTTCGGTGCGACCACGATTTGAATTGCGGGTTTCGGACATACGCTTCGTCGTATTGGACCGAATAATCGGTCGACAATATTTCTTTGGAATCGAGCACGTACAAAATGATCTGGTTGTTCCAGGCGCTGGTCGCGATCTGCATGTTGAGCATCTCGACGATCCGGTTGCGGCGCTGCATCTGCACGAGCCGCGAGTCCCGGTTCCGGCCGTCCAAATATTCCTTGATGCTGTAATCGCGGCTGGCCGTCACCGAATATTTCGTCAGCTGGTCGATCATCATTTCCATTTGGCTCATAAAAAAGGCGAGCCGGTTTTTGTTGCCGGCTTCGATCGTATCGCGAACGACGTTCACGCTTACTTGATTGGAATACCCGTACAGCAGCATGATCGGAATGAGCAGCGAGGCGACGAGCAGCATAATTTTGCCGAACGTGTTCATGGGCTTCGCTCCTTGTCGATAAGCGCTTGAAAGTCGCGGTTCGCCTTGTCGGCCGCCGCCCGGATGTCTTCCTCCAGCAGTCCCTGGACGACGATATCGCCGATCAGGTCGCGGGCCGCCCCCACGTTGACGACTTGCGGCCGGTCGTGGCCGACGCCGATGCGCATCGATTCCGTGACGACGGCGATATACGATTCCGGGAAGCCGGCGACGCCCCGCGGGTCGCTCCAGACGGACCGGCGCGCACCCGGATTTCCCATTTGCTGCGATTTCATGACGATGTCCTTGCCGGTCGCCCAGCGTATAAACTGCCAGGCCGCTTCCTTCCGATCCGACGCCGCGTTCATCGCCAATCCCCACGCGGTTATGCTGTACGGCTTCGCGCCGGCCCGCCCGGCCGGAAACAGGGCGAAGCCGACCTTGTCCTTGATGGACGATTGCTCGGAGCCGATCGCGATCGCGTAGATGGCGCTCGCGTCGGTGTAGAACGCCGCCTTTCCTTGCGAAAACAGGCCGGCCGCCTGCTGCCAGCCCATATTGAACACGCCGGGAGGACCGTATCGCCTCAGCAGCGTCACGTAACGGTTGATCCCTTCGAGCGCTTCCGGCGTATTGATCGTCGCTTTGCCGCCTTGCTGAAAATCGCCGCCTTCCGAATACAGAAAGGAGGACAGCTGGGTGACCAGCGCGTTCCGCTGTCCCCGGGCCACGAAGCCGTACACGCCGCCGCCGGCCGGATCGTGCAGCCTCCCGGCGGCCGCCTCCAGCTCGTCGAGCGTTCGCGGAACGGGCAATCCCGCTTCCTCCAGCAAATCTTTGCGGTAAAACAATATTTGCTGCTCCGTCGACAGCGGCATGGCCGCAATCGTCCCGTCCAACGTGACCGATTCGACGGCGGCCTGCGAAAAGTCGGCGAAGTCGTACTCCGCGTCACCGCTTACAAAGCGGTTTAGCGGCTCCAGCGACCCGCCGACGCCGAACGAGCGCAGCTCCTCGAGCGGCCGAAGCATGAATACGTCCGGGTTGGCGCTTCCGGCGGCGAACTGGACCGACAGCTTTTGGCTGAGCTGCTCGTTCGTGAAGCTCGTCAAATCGACCTTGAGGCCGGTTTTCGCTTCGAATTCGGGCAGCAGCGTTCGAATCGCCTCGGCCGCCGGGCTGTTGCCCATATATACCGTAATGCTTCGCCCGAGGAGCGACTCTCCCAGGCCGTCCGCGCCGGGGCGCTCCGTCCGCCCGTCGTCGCCGCGGCAGCCGGCCGTCATTGCCGCGAGCAGCGTCAGGCCGGCGATCGCCGTCAGCAATCGGCGGGCGCGTTTGCGTATGCGTATCATAGAGGCAATCTCCTGTAGGTTTTCCGGATACTCCATTATACGAATAGGTTGTCCCGGTTTGAAAATGGTATTTATTTAACAACCGCTATACAATGTTAGCGGATTCGGCGGCGCCGGGCGGGCCGTCCGCCGCCAACGGAAAAAACCGTCCGGTGACGGGACGGTTTTCCAATGCGGACAGGCCGCTTGCGTGCATGCGCATGTGCCGCTTCGACTTCGGCCCTCTTGCGGCGGCCGGGGCTGTTTTCAGCCTGGCGGGGGCATCGTTAGGAGCCTTTCGAGACCGCTAATCCGACGATATAGCGGTCATAAATCGCAAATCGCATACGTTTGGGACCGCGATTTCAAGCGAACGACGGATGTTCGGCAAATTCGGGTCCGGCGGACGAAAACAACGGTCCCAAACGTCCGCTAACCACAAGCAAGAAAGCGACACTCGTGCGTCGGTGCTATACGTCCAGCAGCAGCAAAATGATCGACATCATCCCCAGGCATACGTTGACGAGCCATAGGAAGGCGACGACCTGCTTCGGCTTCATGCCGGTCGACAGCAGCCGGTAATGGGCCTGGCTGGCGTCCGCTTGATAAATCGGCTTCCCTTGCAGCATCCGGCGGAACACGACGAACAAGTTGTCGAAGATCGGGACGCCGAGCGCCAGGATCGGAATGAACAGCGACAGCAGCGTCGCCTGCTTGAACGCCCCGTCAAGAGCGATGACGCCGAGAATGAAGCCGAAAAACGTCGCCCCGGCGTCGCCCATGAACACTTTGGCGGGCGGCTTGTTGTATCGCAAGTAGGCCAGCGCGATCGCAACGACGATTATGGCCATCATGGCCGAGCTTGACTGCCCTTTGGCCAGCGCCACGATAAACAGCGTCCCGGCGGATATCGCCGATAAGCCTCCGGCGAGTCCGTCCATCCCGTCGGAAAAATTGATCACGGTCGTCACGCCGAATATCCATGTGACCGTCAGCACGAGCTGAAGCCATTCGGGCAGCAGCACTTCGCCTCCGGTAAACGGGTTCGTAAACCCGTAGAAGACGATGCCGGATTTATAAACGATATAAGCGGCCGCCACCTGCACGAGAAATTTCGGCAGTGCCGGAAACTCTTTGCGGTGCGTCTTGTACCAGTCGTCGACGGTGCCGATCGCCAGCACGAGCAGGGAGCCGGCCAATATGGCGACCGTCTGGCTCCATTCCTCCCGGACGAACAGCAGAAACGTAAAGACGAAGCCGACGAATATCGCGATGCCGGCCGTAAGCGGGATCGGCTCGCGGTGAATTTTCCGTTCGCTGTCTTCGCGGGGCTTGTCCACGAAATCGATGCGAAACGCCAGTCGGCGCAGCGGCGGAATGCATACGTAAACGATTGCAAACGCAACGAGGAAAGATAGGAAGTACGTAATACGAATCCCCTCCGAAATGGGCTGGAATGACCTGTCCATTAGTTGGACGGCTGACCCGCGCAAAAAGTTCATTTTGCGCGTTTACCCGCATATTTTTATTTCGATCGCCCCCTCAACGCCATCGGATGTGATATAATATGTACATGTGGTATACATGTACTGGCGCACAGCTGCTCGGCACCTGCTTGCCCATTCGTTTCCATTTCGAGGAGGAGTTCGCATGGCGGTTTTTCCCCAATACCAGGACGCCAAGACGGACGACCGTTTTTTGGCCGCCCAGCAAAAAGGAACGCTGCCCTTCTACATTTCCTGCAACCGGCTCGGCTCGCATTATCCGATGCATTATCACGACTTCGCCGAGCTGTCTTTCGTCGTGGAAGGCTCCGGAACCGAAACGATCAACGGCGTGACCCACGAGCTGAAAAGCGGCACGATGTCGCTGCTGCTGCCGCATCATATTCACGAGCTTTCCGGAAGCCGCACGAACCCGGTGAAATTGTACAGCTGCATGTTCGACATCCATATTTTGTTCGGAAACCCGTACGAATCGTACATGAACCGCTGGATTCACAAAATCGGCTCGGACCTCCCGTCCTACCACGATTTCGAAGGCGAAGCGTTTCAGGCCGTCGCCAAGCTGATCGAGCAAATCGCGCAGGAGCACAAGGAGGCGCGGATCGGCCGGGACGCGGTGCTGCGCGGCAAGCTGATCGAAGTCGTGACGATGCTGCTGCGGGCGTTGATCGACGGGAAGGAGTCCGCGGCCGCCGTCGGCCCGGCCGAGCGGGAGCAGCCGAACGTGAAGGCGTGGAGCATTTTGCGCTATATTCATTTGCACTACAACGAGCCGATCTCGCTCGGCACCGTCTCCGACCATTTCGGTTTGCACGCCTCGTACATCAGCCGCATGTTCAAGGAGCATACGGGCAAAACCGTAAACGATTACATGCACGAGCTGCGCATCGCCCGCGCCGCCACGCTGCTGACGGCGAGCGAAATGTCGATCTCCGACATTTGTCTCGAGGTCGGCTACGACAATTACCGGACGTTCGCCCGCGCGTTCCGGGAGCATCGCCGCATGTCGCCGTCCGATTACCGGATGTCCCATAACCGCCCCGTCATCTCGCCCTAATCAAAAGACGAATCATCCGCTCGCCGCGGCTTGCGGTCGAACGGTGATTCGTCTTTCCCGGTTTGTTCCGGCTCGGCCCCGGGAGCGGGTCAGCCGTTGCGCTGCCGGAAATCGTTCATGAAATCGGCCAGCGCCTTGCAGCTTTCGTACGGAACGGCGTTGTACGTCGACGCGCGTATATGGCCGACGTCCCGGTGCCCTTTCAAGCCGACGAAGCCTTCCTTCTCCGACTCCCGGATGAACCGCTTCTCCAGCTCCTCGCTGCCGAGGGCGAACGTAATGTTCATGAGCGAACGGCTGCCCGGATCGACGAGTCCTTCGTAAAAGCCTCCGCTTCCGTCGATCGCGTCGTAGATCAGCTTCGTTTTGTCCCGGTTGAAGCGCTCCATCGCTTCCAGGCCGCCGTTTTGCTTGAGCCATTTCAGCACGAGGTTCATGATGTAGACGGAATAGACGGGCGGCGTGTTGTACAGCGACTTGCTTTTCGCGTGCGTTCCGTAGCTCAGCATCGTCGGCAGCCCTTTCGCCGCCTGCTCCAGCAAATCGTCCTTGACGATGACGAGCGTGACGCCGGACGGACCCAAATTTTTTTGCGCGCCCGCGTAAATGAGCGAAAACTTGGAAACGTCGATCGGCCGGCACATGATGTCGCTCGACAAGTCGCCGATAAGCGGCACGTCGCCCGTATCCGGGTAAGCCGCGAATTGCGAGCCGGCGATCGTTTCGTTGGACGTCAAGTGCACATACGCCGCACCCGGACGCGCCTCGATCTCCGCCGCGTTCGGCACGGCGCGAAAGCCGCCGGGCTGCCCGGTAGCGGCCACGTACGTTTCGCCGATCCCTTGCGCTTCCTTATACGCTTTGTCCGCCCAGCTCCCGGTCAGCACGTAGCCGGCCGCCTTCCCCTGCTTCAAAAAGTTCATCGGAATCATCGCGAACTGCGTGCTGGCGCCCCCTTGCAAAAACAGCACCTGGTAGCCGGAGGGCACGCCGAGCAGCTCCTTCACGAGCGATTGCGCCTCGTCGTTCACCTGCTCGTACTCTTTGCTCCGATGGGATATTTCCATAATCGACATGCCGATTCCGCGAAAATCGACGAACTCCTCTTGCGCCTGCTTAAGCACGTCCAGCGGCAGCGCCGCCGGGCCGGCATTGAAGTTGTACGCGCGCTTCGTCACCGTTACCACACCTTTTGTCGTTTGTATAATATCGCTATGATAGCAGTATTCGCCATGGCGTTCAATACAACCGGGGCAATTTGTCCGAAAATCGTCCAAAATTGCGGACGGGCGTTCGAAGCAGGAACGCCGGACGGGCGACGGAGAATGCCCGTTGTCCGACGCCACGCCCGCGCGCCGCGAACGGCCGATAAGTCCGGCGGCCGGAAGTCTGCAGCGTACGCCGGGGGAAGGGCTCCGCAGAGCTTCTCCGCTTGGCTCGCTCTACTCCGCTTTGCCCTGGTTCGCTTCGCTCCACTCTGCTCGGCTCTCTACTCTGCTCAGTTCCGGTCGGCTCCGCACCGCTCTGCTCGGCTCGGCTCCGCACGGCTTAGCTCCACTCCGCTCGGCTCTACTCGGCTTTACTCTACCCTACCCCGCCCCTCATCGCGCTACTCTACTCTACTCTACTCTGCTCTGCTCTGCTCTGCTCTACTCTGCTCTGCTCTGCTCTGCTCTACTCTACTCTACTCTACTCTACTCTACTCTACTCTACTCTGCTCTGCTCTACTCTACTCTACTCTGCTCTGCTCTACTCTACTCTGCTCTGCTCTGCTCTGCTCTGCTCTGCTCTGCTCTACTCTACTCTACTCTACTCTGCTCTGCTCTGCTCTACTCTACTCTACTCTACTCTACTCTGCTCTGCTCTGCTCTACTCTACTCTACTCTGCTCTGCTCTGCTCTACTCTACTCTACTCTGCTCTGCTCTGCTCTACTCTGCTCTGCTCTGCTCTGCTCTGCTCTGCTCTGCTTTGCTCAGCTCGGCTTGATCCGCTCCGCTTGACCTGACTCTATTCCGCCTTCTTTACTCTACTCCGCCCTTTGTTCTACTCGCTCCGTACCAACTGGCTCCTCTTGACTCCGCTCGGTTCCTCCCCACTCGGCTCCCTTAGCTCGGCTCTACTCCGCTCAGCCCTGTTTGCCCTCTCGGCTCCGCTCCGAATCATTTTGCTCCACTCCGCTCGAATCTGCACAGCCCTGATCTGCTCGACTCGGCTCGGCTCCACTCTCTCGGCTCTGCTCCTCTCCGCACCGTCCGCTCGGCTCGGCTTTAATCCGCTCGACTCCGTTCGACTCCTCTCTACCCTGCTCCACTCGGCCCCGCTTTTCTTACATCTCCTCGCTCCCTTTATCCTTATTGCAACAGGGCGGCGAACCACGTTACCGGGAAAACCTACCGCTACTATTTCGCTTTTCCCGCCAACGACCGTTTTAACCGGAAAACCTCCCGCTAATCTTGCCGAAAACGCGCGTTTCGCCGTCGCAGGGCCGATTTAACGGGAACTTTTCCACTAGCGTTGCATCAAAGCTAACAAAACAAGGGCAAGTAAAAAGAATGTGATATTGTCGACATTATTTTTCACCGTACAACTTGAAAAAGGCTGTCTACTCTTACGAGCAGGAATCATCCATTTACAAATATTGGTCTATTTATATCAAATTACCTGTTCCGCTTTTTCGGCTGCCGGACACATACCCCGGTCACTTCCATCACTTCTCGGGGAACCGGGGGATCCTTCTTCTGTCGGCCTTTACTCCGCTTACTCGGTTTTCGG
>NZ_JARBDC010000036.1:0-65227 GCF_036577625.1 Paenibacillus sp. GYB003
TCCGGCTTCCTTCAGATTCTGCCTCACGACAGACACCCTTGCCCTTAGCTAACGGTAGGCGCTCGCCAGCCCCCGTTCAGGACTTACACCCTAAAGATGACGCCCATGCTGGGCGTACAACCAAAAGTCTGCCTCCACGACCGTGGGGGCAGACTTTCTGTAATCCATTTCCGGTTAACGAAACGCTTTTTATAAACCTTCCGGGCGGAGGTGGTAATCTCGGGCTTCCCGCGGGATCGGTTACCTGTACCGGGCTATCGCTGCCCGGCCAGACCTTTCCTTCGGCACCCCATAAGTAGATCTTAAGCTCGCCAAGGGGCTGATGACTTTCGTAAACCCATTAATCGGGAACGCACAGTGCGAAATCGCTTGAATAGCTGTTTATGGCGGCATTATCGAGAGAGTAAGCGATAAAACTGTCTGGATCAATGAAGATGGTTACTTTATATCTACTTGTCAGTTTAGTATACGTTAAACGTTCATGAGCATAAAGTAAATTTTACCGTCTTTATGATTTCACTTCGAATCAGCTCGGTACTCCCGGTATAGAAGACTGCCAAATAAGTATCGATCGCTCGATCGTACAGGCGTTTTTCTTCGGCGGCCGATCGAATCAAGCGCTTTCAACGGCCTCAGCCGAAAACTTCGGTGATGTGAAGCGATTCCGTTTTGCTCAAATCGACGAACGTTTGTCCGTCGATCGCGATCAGCGGACGAGTCGGATAGTTCGGATGGATGAGCACGATTTTCCCCCGGCGGCCGTCCGACAAGCCGACGTCGCCCCCGACCTGAGCGGCCATGAGCCGGTTCAGGAACGTCATGCCGATCGCCGAATCGAACCGGCCCGCGACAATATCGTCGTGCAGCTGCCGGATAACCCGGTAAAACGGAAGCGCCGGCCGCTGCGGCCTGTCGGACGACATCGCCAAATACGAGTCGCACAATGCGACGATTTTGCCGAACGTGTCGATGTCTTTTCCTTTCAGCCCGTAAGGATACCCGCTCCCGTCCTCCCGCTCGTGGTGCTGCAGGGCGACGAGCGCCGCCCGGCCTTCGAGGCCGGATTCCTTCAGCATGTCGTACCCGAGCACCGTATGCTGCTTCATAATGTCCAGCTCGTGGGGCAGCAGCTCGGACGTCTTGTGCAAAATCGCGCTCGGCAGCTTGATCGTGCCGATGTCGCAAAGGCTGGCGGCCGTCGCCAGCAGCGCGGTTTCGCGCTCGTCCATTCCGAGCCATCGCCCGAGAACGGCGGACATGCAGGCGACGCCGATGCTGTGTTTGAACCGGAAGTCCCCTTCCGCCTTCAAATCGGCGAACAGCTTGTAGACGTTCCGGTTTTGCGCGGCCTCCAAAACGGCCGGCAGCACGTTTTCCTCGATATCGGCGAGCGGGACAATCCCGTTCTCCAAAATGCTTTTTTCGATTTCCCGCAGCTTCGCGTCCGCCCGTTTCGCCAGCAATCCTGTATCGGCGCGAACCGGCTCCGGAGAAGCGAACCGGCCGGGGGGCTTTTCCTGCGCCTGCCGCCGCTCCGGCTCCTCTTGAACGCCCGACTCCGACTCCGAATCCTGTATCGGCTCCTGTACCGTTTCGACATGAATGTCGTACAAATCGACATTGAATTTTTCCAGCTTCTCGATATGCGCTTGCGTCAAAATCGTTTCCTCGGGTATAAGCAACATCCCGCTCGCATTCGTAATGTTGTGGAGCAATCGTTTTCCGACCAGATCGTTGTACTCGGCGCACTGCATGCGGCATACTCCTTCTCGGGGAGCGATCCCGTTAATGGTCTTGTCGAAAAAAACAAAAAGACCCCCCGCTTCCAGAAAAGAAAGAAGCGGGACGTCTTCACATCGCGATTCGGAGATTCGGAGCTTCGATCCCACGCTTCGGCAACCCGGCCGCCATCGGTCGTCCGACCATTAGGCCCGCGGCTTTGCGTCCTTGCCTTTCGACAAGTTTGCCTTTTTCGACTGTATGTTTTATCTTACTCGATTTGGGCGTTTAATACCACTGCCATTCGTCGAAACCCGTAAAAAAGGACTACGAATTGAAGCGTCTCGCGCGTTCGCCGAAAATTATCCGCCCTCGTTCACAACATTGTGATTTTTATCACATACATTCCTCGCGCGATGTGGTATAGTGAAGACGTGGAAGAGAACGCGATGCGAAAACGCCGCACGGGTCAAGGCTCGAAGGACCGTCCCGCCTCGGATGAACGTTCGGATTGGCCGGACGCACGGGGAAGGAGAATCGTCGGTCGCTTCGCCGGTCTTCGATCCGATCGGCTCCGAAAGGAAGGTGCCGCATGCCGGGCCGCACAGGCGAAACGTTATCCGGGCGCTCCCCGGTTATGGAGCAGCTGGCCGTCTTTTTTCAAGCTATATTGTGAAAAAAATAACTTACCATTTTTAGGAGATGATTGCTATGTTGAAGCTTTGGAGAGAACACAATTACGCCGCCGCCGTTTTGCTGCTCGTTCGCCTCTACCTCGGCTGGCAATGGCTGACGGCAGGCTGGCACAAGCTTACCGGCGGATTCGACGCCGGCGGATTTCTGCGCAACGCCATCACGAAGCCGATCGCCGACAAAGCGACGGGCGAGCTCGTATATCCGACGTTTACGGCATTCCTCGAAGCATTCGCGCTTCCGAACGTGAAGCTCATTAACGTGATCATTCCGCTCGGCGAATTTTTGGTCGGTCTCGGTCTCATCGTCGGAGCGCTGACGACGGCCGCCGCCTTCTTCGGCCTGCTGATGAACTTCATGTTCCTGTTCGCCGGCACCGTAAGCACGAACCCGTGGTTGGTGCTCGTCGGCACGATCGTCTTCATCGGCGGCGCGAACGCGGGCAAATTCGGCGTCGACTACTACTTGCTGCCGCTGCTGCGCAAATGGTTCGGACGCAACCGCAACGACAAGACGACGAAAACCGGCACGATCGGCGGCACGCATAACCCGCTTCACGCTTAACCTTCCAAGCCTTCACTCACCCGCGCGCACGGCAAACGCCCCCGCTCCCATCAGGGCGGGGGTGTTCTCCGTTTTGTTTCACTTCAAAATTTCGTACTTCCCGATGATCGGCAGCGGCTTGCGTTGGCCGCCCGCCGCATTGACGATGCCGAGCACGACGAATACGAAGACGAGCAGGTTGCCGAGCGGGGCGATGATCAGCCAGCCGAGAATCGGGATGATCGCGCCGACGATGTTGATGCCGACCGCGACCAAAAACAGCAGCAGCCCCTGATTCGCGTGATACATCGCATATTTCGAATCTCGAGCCGCGAGCAGCGGGATGAAGAAAATCAAGTAAGCCAGTATCGCCATCACCTTGTTTTTCTCGATATCCGCGCGCTCGTCCTCCGGGGAGTAAAAATTCGAGCTCATCGTTCGCACATTCCTCTCTTCGCTTATGATTTTGGCGAATTATGTAAAATTTGTCGATCCGCCTTGTAATTATTTGCGATCGATCCCCGTTTTCCTGCCGACTGTTAAAAAAACATATGCGGGCCCGCCTTTTTTTAGACGCGCCTCCCGGCGCGGATAGGCGCCCCGCCCGAAACGGGAAAAGCGCCCCCGGGCCCGCCGTTCGTCCGCGGCCCGAGAGACGCTTTCCGTTTTTTCCTCCGATCGTGCGCATCATTTCAAAACGATGCTCGTCCGGCTGTAGCCTTCCTTCGTCTTGCGCACCTCGAGCACGGCCGGGAACGCGTCCTTCAGCTCCTGCACGTGGGAGATGACGCCGATCATCCGTCCCGCGCGCTGCAAATCGACCAGCGTGGCGATCGCCTTGCCGAGCGACTCTTCGTCGAGCGAGCCGAACCCTTCGTCGATGAACATCATTTCGATCGATACGCCGCCTTGGTGCGACTGGATGACGTCGGTCATGCCCAGCGCGAGGCAAAGCGAGGCGCCGAACTTTTCGCCGCCGGACAGCGTCTTGACGTCGCGGTTTTGCCCCGTATACGCGTCGTAAACGTCGAGCCCGAGCCCGCTCTGCCTGCCGCGCGTCTCCAGCCGGTCGCTGCGCTGCAGCATGAATTGCCCGTTCGACAAGCCGGACAGCCTGACGTTGGCGGCCTGCAAAATTTGCTCCAAATATTCGATCAAAATATACCGCTCGAACGATAATTTGAGCGCATTGTCGCCCTTCAGCATCTGGTGCAAATCCATCACCTGAGCAAGCTGCTCCTCGAGCTGCCTCGCCTGCTCCTCGGCCGACCCGATCGCCGCGGCCAGCCGCTCCGCTTCCTGCTTGTACCGCGCGGCCGTCTGCACGTCGCCGATCGCCCGCTCCAGCTCCCGCTTCAGTCCGTCGATCCGCTCCTGCATCGCCGCCGTATCGGCGGGCTGCTTGTCCGCGAGCTCGCCGGCCAGCTCCGCCACCTGCCGCTCCAGCGCGGCGAACGTCCGGCCGAACTCGTCGATTTGCTCCTTCATCGCAAGGCGCTGTCCTTCGTCCAGCCTTGCCGCTATGTAATCGCCCGGTCCCGGGAAGCCGCTCTTCTCCAGCTCGATCCGGAACCGCTCCCCGGCTTCGCGCAAATTCGTTTCCGCTTCCTCCAGCGGACAGCGCCGCCAGCGCCGCGGCCGCCCTCCACCGCCCGCGAAGCGGCGATCTCAGCGCGCGGCGTAGGCGACCGCAAGCGCCGCCGTCCAGACGGCCGCCAGCCGCTCCGCGAAGAAGCCGTCCCCGCCGAAAGACGGCGCGCCAGCCGCGGCAGGCGAGCGCAGCTCCTCCGCGCCGAGCGGGAATAGGAGCTGCCCTTCGGCGAGCAGCGCGTCCTGCAGCCGGTCGACGGACACGCTACGGGGCGGCGTCCCGACGGCCAGGCTCAAATCGGCGGCAACGCCGGCGGCGAAGCCGAGCTGCATCCAGCAAGGCTCCATGCGAATCGTGCCGAAGCCCATATGCGTAGCCGACACGGCGACCGGAACGAGTAAACCGTCCACAAGCTGCGGCACCATGACGCCGTACGGAATTTGATACATTTCCGTAATCCAGCCCAAGCCGAGAAAGCCTTCGAGCGCCTTGTTTTGCCCGGCCGGCTCGCGTTTGCGGGTCGCGTGCGAATCGATCGGATAATGGCCGACGGCCACGCCGTCGAACTGGGTCGGCGCGCCGTCCAGCCCGGGAGCCAGTCTCGCGTCGTTTTCGGTAAACGTATATTCGCCCCGGATGCGGCGAGCTTCGCGCACATAAATTTGCGGCGGAAAATGCCCGTACTCCTCGAATTCGTCGGCGGCGTACCCCCATTGCGACGCTTCCTGCCGGAACGGCTCCGGCAGCGCCTCGTCGGTTTGCAAAAACCAGAGCAGCCCTTGGACGTACTCGCGGTGGCGGGCGACGATCGCTTCTCGCGTCTCGCGGTCGCCTTCGGGGTAGCCCCCGTTTTCTTCCGGGTAGTCCGTCGAGCACATGCAGTAATGATGGTTGTTGCAGTCCGTTTTGCCGTTCGGCACGGGCAGCATGTTCATCACGTCGCGAATCGAGGCGATCCGGCCTTCCTTCACGTCGTCGGCGAGGCTCGCGTACGGCTCGCGGCTGTACGATTCCGGCTTTCGGAACGGAACGCGATTGTCCGGATTTTGCGTCAGGCACAGCCGGAAATTGTATGCCTGGATGCGGTCGTCGCCTTCGCCGGTGCTGCCGGGGAACACTTCCTTCGTCGGATCGAAGTTCATATACAGCTTGCCGGCGTATTCCTCGTTCCATGCGTCGCGGGATTCGCGGCCGAGGTCGTACGGGACGCCGGCGGCGGCGGCCAAATCGCCTTCGTAGGTCGCATCGACAAAGAGGCCCGCCCGAATATTGTAAACGCTTTCTTTATGACGGTCGCGTATGCCGATCGCGCGGACCGCACCGTCTTCGACGACGGCCGCCGTCAGCTCGCAATGCCGCCTGACCTCCAGCCCGGTCTCGGCGTCCAGCATCCTTTGGAGCACGGCGGACGCTGCGGACGGTTCGAACCAAAGCCCGTAATTGCACGCTTTCACCTGCTCGGAGTCCGCCCCGTATGTCGAGGCGTAATGTTCCACGACTCGGGCCGCGAATTCGCGGAAAATCGATCCGGCGGATTCGAGCGACACGATGTCGGTTCGTCCGAGACCGCTCGTCATCAAGCCGCCGATATGCCCGGACGGCTCCAGCAGCACGGTGCGGCGTCCTCTTCTGGACGCGGCGATCGCCGCTCCGATCCCTCCCGGCGTCGCTCCGTACACCGCTACGTCGTATTCGTTCATCGCCATCGTTGTTCGCCCCTTTCGCCGGCGGTAAACATCGCGCGCCGTTTCGCGCTTCTGATGTAAACGATACCATTCGGGCGAGACGGGGGTAAGGAACATTTTTCGTTATATGATAGAACAAATTTTGTTTGATGCGTTCCGCGCAAGATCGCCATGGGCCGAGTTCGTACCGGCCGCAGCGTTCAGCTTGGATAGCCGGACGCGGACCGATAGTCGTTCGGCGTTCGTCCCGCCCAACGCTTGAAAATTTTGATGAAATAGTTCGTGTTCGGAAAGCCGACCCGCTCCCCGACTTCCGCGACGGGCAAGCTCGTCTCCTCGAGCAGCTTCTTCGCGTGGCCGATCCGCACCTGCTGGACGTAATGGATGAGCGTCACGCCCGTCTTTCTTTTGAACAGCCCGCTGAAATACGTTTCGTCCATCGAGACGAGCGCCGCCACCCCTTTCAGCGTCACGTCCTCGTGCGAATGCCGGTGAATGTAGGCGAGCGCCTTGTCGATTTCGGGATGGCCCGTGATCGGCTGGGCGCCGGTGCTCCACCGCTGCGCGTACTGCTCCGCGCGCGACAGCAGCCGCTCGCCCAGCTCGCCGTGCGACGCGCAGGCGGTCAGCTCCTCCTCCGCCAGTCCGGCGCAGCCGGCGATGCGCGCCAAAATCCGGTCGATCCGGATCGCCGTCTCTTTGACGATCGCCATCGGCATGCGGCGCCGTTCCATGTCGCGCCAGCCGCTGCGCAGCCGCTCCCGGAAATCGTCGAGATGGCGCTGCTCGAAGCTTTGGATCCATGCGCGCTCCGTTTTCCAGCCCAACGGCGCATATCGCTCCGCTCCCGACCGCGCCCCCGTTCCGTCCCCGGCGTCGGGTCCCGCTTCCGTCTCCCGTTCCGCGACGATCGCGCGCCCGTTCCAGCCTTCGTACCAGACGGTATCCAGCGCGCGCAGCACGCCGCTCCAAACGTCCCGCGCTTCCCCGCCCGCCGCCGCCGAGCCGGACAGCGCCGCCGGATACGGCGGCCTCGCAGCCGCCGATCGCTCCCGCGACGCGACCGACGCCGGATTCCAAACGAATACCGTCGTTACGCCGAAATGCGTATACGTATGGATCGCCGTCCGGCTGTCCGGCGTCGCGAGCCCGAGCTTCCGGAAATCGTCGGTCGTGAACCGGTCCGCTCCGTGCAAAAACGAGCCGATCCAGACGGACGCATAGCGCCGGTCCCCGTCTTCGGCCCATTCGCGCGGCTCCGCCGGCCCGCCGCGGTCTTCGCCGTAAATCGACTGCCACATGTCGCGGTACAGCTTCTGAAACGATTGCGACTCGGTCTGCGATCGCATCTGCATCGTTCGCAGCAGCTCGCGGTCGACCTTCGACAGCGTTTCCGCGAGCGACTTCTCGTTCATCGACAGCTTGAGCAAATAGCCCGAAGCGCCGAATTCCAGCGCCTGGCGCGCGTACTCGAACTCGTTCATGCACGTCAGCATGACGAAGGCGGATTCCATCCCCTCCTCGCGCGCATGCTTGAGCAGCTCGATGCCGTCCATGCCCGGCATAATGATGTCGGCGATGACGAGATCCGGGGCGTCCGCCTTCATCATCGCCAGCGCTTCCCGGCCGTCGCCGGCTTCGCCCGCGATCGTGAAGCCCATGTCCTCCCAGCGGATCAGCTGCTTCAGCGACCGTCTGACGAACGCTTCGTCCTCAACGAGCAGCACTTTCCACATCGGGATTCCCCCCTTCCGAATACGGCGCCGCGACGAGCAGCGGAAATCCGAGCCGAACCCGCGTTCCTTCGGGCTGCGGCAAAATGTCCAGCGCCGCCTCGTGCTTGAACAGCAGCTCCAGCCGCTCCTTCACGTTTCGCAGCCCGATGCTTTTCCGTTTGCGCGCGGCGTTTTGCGAAGCGGCGGGATTCCAGCCGGCTCCGTTGTCCTCGACCTCGAGATAGCAGCGGCCCGACTCGGCGTAAGCGCGAATCCAGATGATCCCTTCCCGGTCTTTGTTCGAGAGTCCGTGAAAAATCGCGTTTTCGACAAGCGGCTGCAGGCTGAGCTTCGGCACGAGCGCATAGTCGAGACCGGGCTCGCATTCCCAGCGGATTTCGAACGTCTGATCGTAGCGAAACGACTGAATCGACACGTACGCTTCCGTAAGCTCGCGCTCCTCGTGCAGATGAATCAGATCCGTCTCCTCGTTCAAACTCGTCTCCAGCAGCTTGCCGAGCGACACGCAGATGGCCGCCGTCTCCTCGTCGCCTTTGCCGAGCACGTTCCATTTCACCACATTGAGCGTATTGAGCAAAAAATGCGGGTTCATTTGCGACAGCAGCATTTGGAAGCGGACCGCCTCCTTCTGCCGCTCCTCCGCCTTGAGCCGGCGCATGAGCCCCTGCAGGTCGCTGACCATCTGGTTGAACGCCCGAGCCAGCGCAAGCAGCTCCCCTTTGTAAGACCCGGTCGACAAATGGGTCATCAGCTGCTTGTCGGCGACTTCCGCCATCTTTTTTTGCAGCAGCCGAAGCGGACGGGTCAGCGTCGACAAAATGAAAAACGTAATGACGACGAACAGCAGCGTGAACAGCAAAAACGTCGTGAACACCCGCTGCTTGACCGCCGCGATGTCGCCGAAAAACAGCTGCAGCGGAAACCGGCTCGCCAGCGTCCAGCCCATCGCCGGGATCGGCATCGTGTTGTACAAATAGGCGCCGTCGATCCGGTTGTAGCCGTCCGCATAGCCGCCGGCGTCGCGAATGAACGACAGCAGCGCCGTATCCGTCAAGTCGCCGGTGCCCCCGAGCACTTTGCCCTGGCCGCCCAGCATGTAGAAGTCCTGGGTAATCGGAAAGCTTCGGACCATCGACGACAGCCATGCCTGAAAATCGATGCCGATGCGGACGAGGCCGATTTGCCGCCCCTGGCCGTCGCGGAAAACGGAATACAGCGTAATGAGCCGCGCGCTTTTGCTGTCCTCGGTCCGCAGATCGGACTCCTCCTGTTCGGTCCAGACGTACGACTCCCCGCCGTCCTTCAAGGCGAGAAGCTCCGGCCGCTCCATCAGCTCGTCGTACGTAAGCGGCTGCTTCGGCGTATAGGAGGCGTACTGCCGCCCGCCGCGGTCGAGCAGCGAATAGTAGACGAACGGCGACGGCAGCGCGTTGCTTTTGATATCGTTCCACAAGTCGTCCATCCGTTTGCGCCGCTCCGCCTCGGACAGCCCCTCCGAGCCGCTCAGCATGCCGGCGACGACCGGATCCTTCTCGAGCCGGACCGCGACGCGAAACGCCATCCCCCGCATATCCTCGAACATGAGCTTCAGCTGCTCGAGCTGCTCCGTGTTTTGCCGGACGATCTGGTCGGTGAACGATTGCTCGATTTGCGCGACGCTGCGGAAATGAAGAAACGAATAAGGCAGCAGGATGAGCAGCAAAAAAACGAGAAACAGCCGATTTTTGAGCGAGGAGAACGCGAAGAAGCCGAGTCTGTCTTTCACGAAACCGCCTCCCGATTTTTGCAACCGTTTGCAAGTAATGTCGACAAATATGCCGCTTTCGTATCGTTTAGTATACCACGAAAATCGCCCCGGCTATCCTCCTTCGCCGCTGGAAGCTTTTGGTCGCGGCGGCGCGCGGGCCGGGCGGAAACAGGTAAAAATTTGACCCTTGGCAAATAAATTATGTCGCATCCGGCTTCGGCGTTTCGTGTACTGTTAGTTTCAAACGATGCATCGTCGACGAAGAGGAAAGGGTGGGTCAGTTGAATACGAAAAAATGGCTTCAAACCGGGGCGCTGCTGCTGACGGCGGCAAGCTTGTCCGCTTGCGGGTCTTCGGGTCCGAACGAGGCGAATTCCGGCAAGCCCGCGGCGGAAGCGCCGAAAGAGCCGGTGACGCTGACGTTTTACGATCCGTCGGCCAAGCAGGATCCGGCCGTCTTTATGGAGCAGTACGGCAATGCGATCCAGAAAAAATATCCGCACATTACGATCAAGTACATTTCTTCCCCGGATACGAACCCGGAAGGGCACATCGCGAATATGATCGCCGCCGGGGAGCCGATCGACGTCATGCTGAACGCCGACATCAACCATTACCGCCTCATTGCGCCGTTCAAATTCGAGTACGACTTGACCGGGCTGATCAAAAGCCGCGGCTACGATTTGTCCCGGCTCGAGCCCGGCGTCGTCAAAGCGGTGCAAGCGCTTTCAAACGGCACGGCGATTTACGCGCTCCCTTACAAAATGCAGACGATGGGCCTGATGTACAACAAAGATTTGTTCGACAAGTTCGGCAAGACGTATCCGAAGGACGGCATGACGTGGGACGAAGTGTACGATCTGGCCAAAACGATGACCCGCTCCGACGGCGGCACGCAATACCGCGGCTTCATTACGCAGTTTTACAACAGCGCTTGGATGAACCAGCTGTCGGTCGGGTTCGTCGATCCGAAGACGGACAAGTCGCTGTACAACACCGACGAGCGCTGGGCGCGGCATATCAAAAATTTGACCCGTTTCTACGAAATTCCCGGCAACGAGACGAAGGAGGGCAGCTTCGGGTCGATCAGCAACCTGTTCCTGAAAGACCGGATCGCCGCCATGTACGCGTACGTCATCCCGACGACGCCGCAGGAAGTGAACTGGGACGTCGTGACGTATCCGGAATACTCCGACCGCCGGGGCGTCGGCCCGCAGTCGCTGCTGACACTCGCCTACGTGACGAGCACGAGCAAGCACAAGGAAGCCGCCTTCGACGCGATCGCCTACTTGACGAGCGACGAGGTGCAGACGAGCATGTCCAAGCAGGCGCTCGCCTTCCCGGTAACGACGAATCAGGCCGTCAAGGACGCCTTCGGCCAGGATACGCCTTTCCTGCAAGGGAAAAACGTCCGCGCCCTGCTGAAAAGCAAGCCGGCCGACCCGTTCCCGTCGTCGCCTTACAGCCGCACGGCCGGCGTCGTCCTCGAACGGACGATGTACCAGCTGACGAAAGGCGCGATGGACGTCAATACCGCGCTTCGCACGATGTCCGAGGAAGCCGACAAAGAAATCGAGAAAGCGAAAGCGGCGGCCAGCAAGTAACGATGCCGCGCCATAAGCGCAAAGCGCGCCCGAACAGGCGCGCTTTGCTTTGCTGCGTTTCGCGAACCGGACCGGCTATGAAGCGCCTCTACGGTTTGTCCGCCAAATGTTTGACCGTATCGCCCCGGAAAAACGTTCCTTGCAGACGAATATGCTCGTAGGGCAGGCGGGCGTTGGCCAGCCGCCACAGCATCCGGTCCGCGGCGCGGTAGCCCGTCTCCGGCATGAGCAGCTCGGGGCGGGTTATACTCGGAAAGAGGCCGTCGCCGACGTTGTCCAGCATAATGACGGACAGATCGTCCGGTATGCGGTACCCCGCTTCGCTGCAAGCGTAAAACACCCAGGACACGTTCTGGTACGAGGAACAAAGCAGCGCCGTCGGCTTGCTTCGCTCCAAATGGCGCTCGAACGCCTCCCTCCATTCCGCGTTGTCGGACGAGAACGGGATGAGATGGCTTTCCTCGCGAACCTCCTCGCCTTCCTGCTTCATCGCCTCCCGAAAGGCGAGCCAGCGCTGCTTGTATCCCCGCGTCCGGGCCGTATCGCCGATATACGCGATGTTCCGGTGCCCGTTCTCCGTCAAATACCGCACCGACTGCATCGTGGCGTCGTATACGTCCCAGATGACGCTGTCCACCTTCGCTCCTACGGGCGGAAAATTGATCAGGATGCGGGGGAGCTTCAGCTCCAGCAATACCGCCTCCAGCGGCTCCGGTATTAGCGGGGTGATGAACAGCCCGTCGGCGTACAGCACCCCCTCCTGCTCCATCCAGCCCTCCAGCCGGTCGGCCGGCAGCGTCTCCGGCATAAAGGCGATGTCGACCTTGTGCCCGAGCTCGTTCATTCTTTCCTTAAGGCCCATAAACATTTGCTGGATCGAATAGCTGTACTTCGAGGAGGTTGCCATCAGGAAGCGCCGCTGCTTGGCGGATAGCCGCGGGATGCCTTCGTAAAGGAGGCTGCTTTCCTGGTCCTTCGTCAAATAGCCGAGCTCCTTGGCCAATTGAATCACCTCGCTGCGGGTTTGCTCCGACATTCCGGGCAGACCGCGCAGCGCTTTCGATACGGTATATGCGCTCAAACCGAGCTTTTCGGCGAGCTGAGGCAGCGTAACGTTCTTTTTTCTGGGCATCTCGACAGGACCTTTCCGTTTAAATAATCAACAAAAACGCAACTATAACGATGCTTATATTTTATTGTATCATAAAATCATCCTCGGCATAAACCGTTTCCGTGCAGCTCTCATCTACGAAAGCGCTGTCATGACTCATGCGCATACCCGCATACCCCGCACAGCCGGCATCTGCCGCATCTGCCCAGCGACCTTGCACCGAAAGGAAAAGGCTTACTCCGAAGGGGATCAGCGAACGCCGCGAAACGATTCGTGCGGCGGAGCGAACAAAAAACAGACGGAGGTTGATCGACATGAACAAAGCATACGGTACGGCTCTGGCCGGCTTGCTTCTGATGGGGACCGCGCTAGCCGGCTGCGGCGGCGGGTCTTCCCGGCCGGGCGAAGGCGAAGCGGCAAACGCCGGCAAGTCGGCCGAGCCGAAGCCGCCCGTAACGCTGACGTTGTTTAACGGGCAAGTGATGCCGGTCGATTTGGAGGCGACGGGGGTGCTGGAATCGCTCAAGGCGAAGCACCCGCATATTACATTGAACGTGATCAATCGGGGCAAGGGAAGCGATTACCCCGACCTGATCGCCAACGGGACGCTGCCCGACATCATTTTCGAATCGGCCAGCTTTACGACAAGCCGGGTGATGGCCAACGGCTTCCACTACGACATGCAGGAGCTTGCGAAGAAGCACCGCTTCGATCTCGCCGCGCTCGAGCCGAACGTGCTTGCCCAGACGCAGGCGCAAAACAGCGAAAGCAAGCTGTACGGGCTGCCGTTTACGATGAACAAATATGCGCTGTTCTACAATAAAGACGTGTTCGACCGGTTCGGCGTCGCTTATCCGAAGGACGGCATGAGCTGGGACGAAACGTACGAGCTGGCCAAAAAAACGACCCGTTCGGACGGGGGCACAACGTTCCAGGGCTTTACCGCGACGCCCAACAATATGATGCTCAACAACCAGCTTTCCATCGGGCCGTTGCACCCGAAGGAAGACAAGGCGACCATAAACACCGACGGCTGGAAGCTGCTGTACGCCAATTTAAGGCGGTTTTTCGAGCTGCCGAACGCCTCTCTCGTTTCGCCCGGGGATTTCTCCAAAGGAACGATCGCGATGATGGTCAACGCCCATCCGTCGATCGTAGGCGCCGCCAAAGCCAACCCGCAATTGAACTGGGACGTCGTGTCCGTCCCGAGTCTCAAGGAACGGCCGAATGTCGGCTTCAAGCCCGCGACCTTGGCGCTGTTCGTGACGCAAACCTCGAAGCACAAGGACGAGGCGTTCGAGGTCGTGTCGCACATGCTTTCCGAGGAAGTGCAGCTTATTTTGGCCAAAAACGGAGCGGGCACGCCGCTGAAAAACGAAACGGTGAAAAAAGCGACCGGACGGGACGTGCCGGAATGGGCGGGCAAAAACGTAAACGCCCTGTACTTTTATCCGGACGCCCCGCCGACGGAGCCGCGCGCCGCTCATTTGACCGATGTCGGCGTCGATTTCGGCACTTCGTTCGCCTCCATGATCAAAGACAACGTCGACGAGAACACCGCCCTGCGGATATTCGAGGAGCAGGTCAATCAGGCGATCGAAGCGGCCAAGGCGGCCAAAGCGAAGTAACGATCCGCCGGCGGACAGCGAAACGAAACGATACGGAACGGGACTGTCCCCTCAAACGCAAAAAACACGCCTCCAAAACCGCATTGCAGCGGGGACCGAGGCGTTTTTTTTCAATAACCGCCATGCCGACAAAAAAAAGCCCTCCCGCTCGAGGAGGACCGTACCCGTTTCGAAAATGCCCCTATATGCCAGAGGGGGCGGCGGGATACCCGCTACGCCTTTTGGCGGTTCAGCCAACCGTAGACGGCTGCGGCCAGCGCGCCGCCAGCGAGCGGTGCCGCGAGAAACACCCAAACCTGCGCCAACGCTTGCCCGCCGAGCAGCAGCGCCGGTCCGAGGCTTCTCGCGGGATTGACGGACGTTCCCGTCAGTCCGATGCCGAGAATATGTACGAATGCGAGAGTCAGACCGATGACCAACCCGGCTATGGGCCCGTTGCTTTCGGAGGACGTAACGCCGAGTATCGCGTAAATGAAGACGAAGGTCAAAACGATTTCGACGATAATCGCCATCGGCATCGAGATGCCGATCCCGTAGCCTTTGCCGAATCCGTTCTCGCCAAGGCTTGTGACGGCAAGCCCCGCGGAATCGATAATCGCGTAGAGAACGCCCGCCCCCGCGATCGCGCCCGCAATTTGGGCGACGACGTACCCGACGAAGTCGGCGCCGCTCAGCTTGCGGCTAAGCAGCATGGCAAGCGAAACGGCCGGATTGATATGGCAGCCGGAGACCGGACCGATGGCGTAGGCCATCGCCACGATGGCAAGCCCGAAGGCGAAAGCGATTCCCAGGTAGCCGAGCTGCCCTCCCGCGGTTGCCGCGCTGCCGCAGCCGAACAGCACGAGGACAAACGTCCCGATAAATTCGGCCGCAACCTTTTTCATGGAATTGTTCATAATTCCCTCCCGATTCATAATCGACTAGCCTCGCACGGCTCGGAGAAGGCGACGGAAGCGCCCGCCACCGATCCTGACCGAGACTATCGCTTTCCCCATTGTAAGGGAGCCATTTGAACAAAAACTGAACGGTTGAAGGTGCGGCTCCGCGAAAGGCCGGCGGTTACCGGATGCGGCAAGGGCATTCGGGGGCAAAATGGAGGGAGCCGCATGATGGACATCGTGCATGCGACCGTTCCGGCGCGGGGGCTGCGCGATTGCGTCAGCCCCGTCACGCCGGCAACCCGCCGAAATCCGGGTCGGGTATGCGCTTACTCGGCTCCGGACTTCAGCGTTTTCATCGTGATCGTGTAATGGAGCTCGCCGCTCGTCTTCAGTTTGAGCATGTGTATGCGATAGTCGTAAATCTTGAAGCCCATCGGCTCCATCGCGGCCTCGGCGTCCGCGTCGAAGACGATTTCCAGCACCGCATTGCCGCGGGTCACGGTGACGATCCCGGGATTTACCGTCACGATGTCTCCCGGAGCGATCGTTAACGGCACGTTTTCCTCGAATTCCTCCTCGTGGCGGACGTCGACCGATACGCCTTTCTCGACGAAGACGACGTTTTTGTCGCCGGCGGTTCCCAAGTCGTACCGGATTTTCATGTTGCCCTGGGGCAAATCCCCGTGCCCGACGGCCGGCTGGATCGGCTGCCCGTTGACTTTGTACGTCGGCGCCATGTTCCCGCTCTCGTAAACCCGGACGTTCGTCGTCTTCCGGGTTCCCCACGATAACCCGCGGCTTAAAGCGGCCGTCGTATGCTCGGTCTGGCTGGACAGCATGATTCCGCCTTCCGGATGCCAGAGCAGCCCGAGGCCGAACGATTGCTGGCTCGCCTTGCGCGGACCGGCATTGAACGCCGCGTAATAGTCCGGCCTGCGCACGTAGGTGAACTGCAGTCCGCTGCGATCGTCGTTCCGCTGATGGTTGAACCTGTCGCTGGCGATATACGGCAGCAGGCGGACCGCCGCCGCTTTTTCGCTTTCGGAGGGGTAGTATCGGTACAAAATCCGGTTGTAAAGGGCGTACGGATTGTACGAGTTTTCCCCGTTCAGCGAGAGCGCCGGCACGTTCGGCCAAACGCCGTTTTTCACAATGTCGGCCTTCGCCCGCGCGATTTCCGCCGCGACCTCCTCGCGCGTCTTGACGAACGCCCGGGCAAGCGGAAGCTTCTCGGCGAACGGGAAGTCCTTCCGTTCGATATGGCTGGATGCCGTGCGTCCCGAAGCCGCCGCGTTCGACGTAAAATGCGATCCGTCCGGCTCCAGCACCAGATTGTAGGACAGCCACTCGATAAACTTGCTCTCTTTCGCGATCCACTCCGCTTCCAGATCGGTATCTTTGAAGTAGTAATAGTCGGCCATCATGTTTTGCGCGTGGACGCCCAGGTTATACCCCATATCGAAGCCGGCGTTTTCGTAATAAAATCCGGCCGGACTCAGGAAGGCGTCTGCGGATTGGGTAAAGCGCTCCCTCATTTTCGCTTCGATCGCGGTATCCGGATGATACGCCAAATAAGCCGCCGTCGCCGACCACATCAACGTGTACTGGTTTGTGAACGAAGTGCCTTGATTCCAGAACGACGGGTCGTTCAGCGTATGCCGGATCGCTTTGCCGATCGCCTCGACGACCCGGTCGTACAGCTCGGCGTCGATGGACGGGAAATCCGGATTCGCCGCCTTCGCCTCGTTCAGCAGGCGCATCGTCTGACCGAGAAATTGGACGGCGAACGACGTTCCCGGCAAATTGTACTGCTGCCAGCCGTATTCGGAGAACGCCCCTTCCGGGCTCTGCAGCGTGAGCAAATGCTCCAGGACGGCTTCCAGCCTGTATTTCACTTCGGGCATTCCGTAATACAGGTTCCAGGACGCCTGGCGCGTATAAAAATAAGCGAGCCACAGATGGTTTTCCTGCACGCGCGCATTGTACGGCCCGTTATCCTTGGGGTTCCGGTGCACGACGATGTCGATGAATCCGCGATGGGGCTCATCCAGCCGAACGGCGTTCGCCACCTTGTGAAAATGCGCGAAGTAATACGGGATTCCGCGGTTGTCGTTCACCCATACTTGCGGCGCTATATAGTCTTCGTCGGCGAAATCGTCCGCGTCGATCAGGCTGAAATCCGGCGCGGGAACGGGACCGACGTCGTCCGTGGCCAATACGGCCGGGCCGAGCGCCCGGCTGCGGAGGCTCCCCGCGCTGGCGACAACGCTGAATTCGTATTCCGTCTGCGGCTTCAAGCCCGCGAACGTGTATGTCGTCCCCGTGACGGCAGCCGCTTCGGCGCCGTTTTTATACACGTGGTAAACCACGTTCGCGTATCGGTTCGCCTCGACGACGGAAGGCCAGGCGATCGCGATGTGGTGCAGGCTCGAGGACGTTTTTTCGATGGCAGCGCTTTCGCTCCAGTTCAGCGCAACAATAACCGCGTTTTCGAACGACGCGCGGGCCTCAGACAAATCGCGGTAAGCGGCCTGCAAGGCGGTCCGGTCGGAAGCCGGATCGTCGGCGACGGCGCGCGCGGACCGGATCGCTTCCCCGAACGAAGCGACGGCGGACGGCGGGTATTGCCCCGGATTTTCGCCCGATGCCGCGCCGTCAAGCAAAGCCTGGGATGCGGCGATGAGCTCCTGCAGCGACTGCCTGCTGTTGTCCAAGGCGTAGAGCGTCGTTTTTCCGATCTGGATCGCCCATGAGCTCGGATGAAGCGATGTATCCCCGAAAATGATTTTCACATACTTGGTGCCGGCCGGCACCGACGACGCCTTCCAGTTCACCTTCCCCCATCCGCCCACGAGCGGAGCGTCGCTCACGAGCTTCGTAAATCCCGTAAACGGCGTATAGACGACGTTGTCCGGCGAAACTTCAAAGGACATGTCTCCCGGCGTTACGCCGGAACCGTTTTTGTTGTACCACGTTTCCACGTCGAACCCGCCGATCCGGTATACGTTCGGGTCGGGCGCCTCGTAGACGAGGTAGGCTTCCGCCCCCGTCGTTTTGTAAAACCGCGAAGCGTCGCCTCCGTACCGTTCCGGGCTGCTATTGCTAACGGCGATATTGCTCGTTTTGGAAAAAACGCGGGAAAAATCGGCGCTTTCGTCGACGAAAGCGATCGCCTCCTCCTCGGCCTTCGGCGATTGCGCGGCAAACATCGGGATGACGAGCGCCGCCGCCGCCGCTACCAAACATTTTGCAAGCGTGAAATGGAATCGATTGCCGGGCTGCTTGGTCGAAACCAATTCGAATCCTCCTTTACCAACCGGATATACTGCCCGCGGCACGTCCAAACCGGATTATGCCTTGTTCGCAAAAACAATCGCGACAGAAACCGTGATCCGTTGCCCGCAACGAACCCCCATGTTCTGCTTTGTTCGCCTCCCTTCCGTTTGGTCCGGAAGCACCCAACCGATTCGCGCGTCCGTTCTGTAAAAGGAAAGGGCTTCCTTTTCTTCTTCGATCGTAGTTGACGAACGTTTTATCATCAAGTTTAAAATTGGTTTAATATTTGCGCTCGTCTTGTTGCGTTTTTGTTGATGTTACGCAACAAAAAAATGCCGCCCTTTCGGTACGGCATTCCTCTCGTATTAAAGTGAAGCTTCCGTATCCTTATCGGATCCCCGGACGCTTTACAGCCGCTCGGCCAGCCGGATCAAGTAGTCCGGCCTGTCGATTTTACCCTCGGCCGCGAGCGCCCTCACCTGCTCCGTAAAAGCGCGGATCGAGGCGAGCTTGACGAGCGGCTTCCCCTCTCTCTCGGCCTGCTCCGCGTGTCTCAGCTTGACCGTCAGCGCATTGGCGATGCCGTGGGCGCCCGGTCCGGTCAAGGCGCGCTCGGTCGCCCGGATGAGGCCGTCGAAATCGACGGCGCTCTGCTCCTCGCCGACCGGCCCGGCTTCGGGAAGCCGGACCGATTCGTCCTGCATCATGAAGTCGTCGATGTAGACGTCCGTACCGGCTCCCGCCCCGGTTGCGAGCAGCAGATGCGTGACGACCGGCCCCGGATGCGCGGCCGGAATTTGTCCCTTGTGCGCGCCGTTCACGTACACGTCGGCCGTAGCGGCCGCCAAATCGAAATCGAGCTTGATTTCGTTCCAGACGCCAAGCGGCAAAGCCGCGGGAATCGGCAGCGGGCGGGCTCCGCCGTCCGCTAACGGCGCCGTTTTGACGGACAGGATGTCCTTCGTTTCGTTGACGAACGTATACCCGTTGTCCGCGTACGATTGACGGACTTTGACGTAGCGCGCATCGACGGACAGCCCGCCGAGCGTAATCGTCCGGTTCGCTTTCTGGAACGTCCAGCCGTTTACGGCGACCCAGTCGCCGTTGTTCGTATCGCTGACGTACACGGACAAGTCGCCGGCCGTCAGCCGGGTCGTGTCGTCGACGTCCCGCAAAGATATTTCGCGGATCGTCTCCTTGCGTCCGAGGTCAACGCCGACGCTCCGGGTTTGGTAGTCGAACGCGAGCGGCCCCGAATAGCCGAACTGGCCCAAATTGCCGGCGAGCGGGTTCGCGTCGCCCGTCAAATACCCGATCTTCTGCGTCCGTTCCGCTGTCTGCACCGTAATCGTCTCATTCGTCTCGTTGACGAACGTGAAGCTCGTATCGGCGTACGCCTGATGCACTTTGACGAATCTCGCCCGAACCGACATGCCGCCGAGCGTCATGTTGCCGTTCGACTTTGCAAACGTCCAGCCCGTCACCTGCGTCCAATCGCCGTTGTTCGTATCGCTGACGTAAACGGATAAGTCGCCGGCCGACAACCGGTTCGCGCCGTCGTTGTCCCAAAGCTTGATTTCCTGGATCGTCTCGACGCTGCCGAGATCGACGCCGACGCTGCGGTTTTTATAATCGAAGGCGAACCCGCCGGCGTACCCCAGATTGCCCAAATTGCCGGCGGCCGGATTCGTATCGTCCGTCAAAAAGCCGACGAGCCGCGACGGCTCGCCCGTCTTGACCTCCATCATATCCTGCAGCCCGTTGACGAACGTAAAGGCGGTATCGCCGAAATTTTGGTGCACCTTGACGAATCTCGCCTGGGCCGACAAGCCGCCGATCGTAATGACGCCGTTCGTTTTGTTGAACGTCCAGCCCGTCACCGGCCGCCAATCGCCGGCGTTCGTCTCGCTGACGTAAACGGACAAGTTCGATTGGCCGAGCCGGCTCGACGCGTTGTTGTCGTACAGCTTGATTTCCCGGATCGACTCGACGCGGCCGAAGTCCATACCGATGCTGCGGTTTTGGTAATCGAGGGCGAACGAGCCGGTGAACCCGAAGCTTCCCAAATTGCCGGCGGACGGATTCGTATCGTCGTTCAAATAACCGATCCTTCGGTTATACGGCACCTGCGAGCTCGAATACGAAAGCGTGCCGTCCGGCGCCGCCTGAAGCAGGAAGGCGGTCCCGGCCGCATTCGGGTGCTGCGAAAAGCCTTCCTGCAGCGAGAGGCCGAGCCCGTTCGCGAAGCTGGTCCCGTAAACGGACAATCGGACGCTCCCTTTGCGGACGGCGGGAAACAGCCTGGACGCGGCGGTCGGCATAATATTGGCCGCATGGTCGAATATGCGCAAAGAGCGTTGGCCCCGCTTCGCCCGATCGGAGCTCGTCGACACGACGCCCGAGCCCGTCGTTTTCCACCAGTAATCGTTCGCCAAACGGCTGCCGTTGTCCGGGGCGGCGGCGTTTTTCTCATACTCGAAATCGTCGAGCGCTCCGTGGCTGCGGCGCAAATACCGGTAAAAGTCTTCCACCAGCAGCGAGCCGATCATCGTTCCTCCCGACCAGGAGAACAAGTAGCCGTCGTCCCCGGCGGGAACTTTGTCCGATTCGACCGCCTGTATGCGCTCGGCGCTTGAATACCAGCCCGGCACGGAAAGCCGCGTCCGGCCGAAAACGTCCCGGTATCCGTGCCACGTCGACGTTTCGTCGTCGCTGTAGGCGACGGTCAAGTTGTTGCGCTGGTAGCTGTTCGCGCCCATCGCGTTGTGGCCCGACCAGTTGAGCAGAATCGATCCGTCCGCACCGCGGCTGAGCGCCGGGAACGTGTTGGAGCTTAAAATGTCGCTGTCCTCCATCGGCGACCAGGTCGCGCCATGATCGGTCGAGATCGACAAGCCCAAATGCGTCTTGTCCCCCCGCTGCTGGCGGGCGTATATGCGAAGCGTGCCGTCGGCCAGCTCGACGATCGCCGTCTCCGATACGCCGCCTTCCCCGCCGCTTGCCGGAATCGTCATATCGGAGGCGCTTTTCGTCCATGTCAGCCCGTCGTCGTCCGAGTAGGCGACGCTTGCCGCGAACGTGCCGTCGTTGCCGATGACGAAGCCGAACGAGGCGACGAGACGGCCCGTGCTCAGCCGGATCGGATTGGCGTACGTCACCGCGTAATTGACCGGATGGCCGAGCGAGGATACCATCCCCGACATGAGGACCGGGGTGCCGAACGTCGGCTTGCGGCCGTGAAAGCCCGTCGATTTGACCGCATACAGATCGGAGCGGCAAACGCTCGAATCGAGGCAGCTGTGGACGCCGTCCCAAACGCCGAAGTAGTAGTAGGAATAAAAGACGACATAGACGGCCCCCGTATCCGGGTCGACGTACGCGCCGCCCGGACTGTCGAGCGACACGCCCGCCCGGCCGCCCGGCGAAATGAGCGGCTCCGCCGCCGTCCACGTTTTGCCGCCGTCGAACGAATATTTGGCGTAAATACCCCGCGTCTTGTCCGTCTGCGCCATCAGCATAAGCGTGCCGTCCTTCAGCCGCACGGGCTTGATATTGCCGCCGAAGCCGCCTCCGCCTTGCGCCGTCAACGTTTTATTGCCGTATTCGACCTGCAGCGCCTCCTGGCCGGCGCCGACGAAGACGGCCTGCGGATTGCCGTAGTACATATGTATCGTTCGGACGGCGTTTGGCTGCATCTCGGGTATGCGGACGAAAAACCCGCCGTCGTCCATGAAAAACGGCAGCTCCTTGCTGCCCTCGTCCGCGAACCGGACGTCGCGGAAATCGGCCTGCAAATGGCCGGCCGCGATGAGCGATTGCACGCCGAGCGCGTTTTTGCCCACGTAAACGGCCCGGTCGTAAATCGTTTCGCCGTTCGGGTTCGATACGGCGACCGATTTGCGGTACGGCCAGTCGCCTCCTCCGCCCGCCGTCCATCGTCCCGGAGGCATGCTGTAGACGGCGATCATGTCCTGCGCGTTGGCCGCGGCGAATTCGGCGGCGTTGTCGTCAAAATGATTGTGCACCTTCACGTATCGCGCCGTCCGCTCGAAATTGTACAGCACGACCGTACCGTCCAGCTTCAAAAAATCCCAATCCCGCACTTTCTCGTACGAGACGTTGTCGGCGCTCACGTACAGCGACAGGTCGCCCTTCTCCACGCGGTTCGCGGCCGAAGAGCCGGCTCGCAGCTCGATCGCATTGAACGTCTTCGCGCTTCCGAGATCGGCGCCGATGCTGTTCAACCCGCTGTCGAGGGCGAACGGGCCGGTCGCCCCGAACGAAGCGAGCGCGCCTTTCGCCGGATCGCGATCGCCGTAAACGTATCCGGCGACCGTCGCCAATGCGCCGGAGCCGGACACGCCGCCCGGAATCGGCGCCGACGCGCCGACGGGCGATGCCGCCGAAACCGCGATCGACGACGTGAGCGTCATGACGACGGTTAAAAGAAAGGTCCAAGCTTTTCGCAATGAGTGCATCACATGTCCTCCTCGAAAAATAAAATGATCGAAACAGTCACCGTTGAAGCAATCCTCCGTATTCCTCGACGGGCGGCTCCCCGTATCGGGAAACGTACCGTTCGACCCAAAATGCGCCGAACGTTGCAGCCGACCGGAACCGCTGCGAACGGCAGTGCCTTATGTATATTATGGTATGACCACTTTGCGACAGCTCCTTTCTGCGAACATTATTCCAGCAGCCGTCCGTCGGCTCTTACCGGCTGACGGCGGGAACGCGGAACGATCGATCGCTTTGCGATGCGGATACGGATACGGATGCAGGTGCGAGTGCGAGTGCGAGTGCGGGTGCGGGTGCGGGTGCGGGCGGAACGTTTCGTCAAAATGTATCCGCTTACATATTGGTTGCAAAACAACGGCCTCCCGCTTTCCGGTTAGCCGATACAACGCTGTCTGTCGATGACGAGCTTGTATGATTGTAGCATACGGCGGCGCGTTTCGGCAAGACAACATGCCCCCGGCCCCCTGCCTCCAGCGATCCGAAGCGGGCGAGGCAGCGACCAACCGGAAGCGTTATTCGGCACAACGCGCGTTCGGCTCGGTTCGTTGCGCGGGACTTCTTGGCATTTTATCGCGAATAACGGCTGTACGTTTCGCCGGCATCGGCGCAGTCCCGCAAAAACCGAATCCGCTTCCGCCTCGTTTCCGCGGCCATGCCGAACCCCCCCGCCCTGCGAGACGGGGGTCGCGATTTTGCCTGCCGTGTCAAAACATCAGCTCGAGCCACTGCTCCTTCGTAATCCGGCCGAAGTAATGCGACAAATCGACGCCCTCCAGCAGCCCGCTCACTTCCGCTTCGTCATACTTCGCTCCGACCAGCCTGCGCGCGAATTCGCCCGCGTCGCCGACGCCGAAAAAGTCGCCGTATACGGCCGCCTCCGCGATTTTGCCGCCTTCGACGTTGAGCCGGACGTCGAACGTGCCGACGCCTTCGATCCGCTTCGTCTTGCGGACGTTGAACGAAGGCGATTTGCCGTAATTCCAATCCCAGCTCCGGTACCGCTCGTCCGCCAGCTTGCGCACCGCTTCCCAATCCGCCTCGGTCAGCCTGTATTCGGGAACGTCCGCACCCCCGAAGATCGAATCGAGCAGCGCGGCGCGAAACTGCCCGATCGTAATCGGCTCGCCCAAAAATTCGGAAATGTTCGCGACGCGGCTGCGGATCGACTTGACGCCCTTCGAGCGAATTTTTTCCTCGCTCACGTTCAGCGCCGATACGACGTTTTCCAGCTCCGAGTCGAACATGAGCGTGCCGTGGCTGAACATGCGGCCCTTCGTCGAATATTGCGCGTTGCCGGAAATTTTCCGCTTGCCGACCTGAATGTCGTTGCGTCCGGTCAGCTCCGCCTCGACGCCGAGCTTTTGCAGCGCCCGGACGACCGGCTCGGTAAATTTGCGGTAATTGTGGAACGACTTGCCGTCGTCGTTCGTGATGAAGCTGAAATTGAGGTTGCCGAGATCGTGGTATACCGCGCCTCCGCCGGACAGGCGTCGCACGACATGGATGCCGTTTTCCTTCACGTAGGCGGCGTTGATCTCTTCGACCGTATTTTGGTTTTTGCCGATAATGATCGAAGGCTCGTTGATGTAGAACAGCAAATAGTCCTCGTCCGCCGGAAAATGTTTCAGCGCATATTCCTCCAACGCCAAATTGAGCGTCGGATCGGTAATGCCGCGGTTGTCGATGAACAGCATGGCGTCGTCTCCTTGTTCCGCTAACGGATCGGACCGTCCGGGGACGGCCGTCAACACCACTATACCTTAACGGAGCGAGATGTTCCACTCGGAGGGACGGAGCCGGATCGCGGGAAAAAGCTCGGGCAGCCGCACAGCGCCGGGCGGGCGGGATATGCAGCCCTCTGCGGCCTTGCGGCCATGCGCCATACGCCATGCGGCGTGCGGCGTGCGGCGCGCGCTTGCCGATCAATGCCCGGCGCCGCGCTCGCGACCGCCGCCCGCGTATACGGACGTGCCCCGCGTCCGCGCCCAATCGGCGATCCGGGCCGGATCGCCCGCCCAAAGCCGCTGCCTGCCCCAGGCGTTCGTCTCCGGCTTGCCGTCGCACTCGACCTTGATGACCGGGAACAGCCGGGTCGGCCGTTCCGCCGGCAAGCCGCGAATGATCAGGTCGTCGCCCCGCTTCTCGAACGGAAGCCGCTGGCCCGTCGTCAGCAGCGTGACGCCGAGCACCGGGGACGTCAGGTCGGCAAGCCGCAGCTCCGGCTCGCCGTCCCAAAACCGGATGATCAAATAGAGACAGTTCCCTTTCGTCGTCTGCCTGCCGCGGGTGACGAAATCGGTCAAGGCGCCGCCGTCCGTGCCGAAGACGGCTTCGCCGTGCACGTCCAGCCAGCGGCCGACCTCGAGCGCCCGCTCGACGAATTCCGGGGGAAGCTCGCCGTCGGGCTGCGGTCCGACGTTCAGCAGCAAATTGCCGCCCCCTCCGCCGCCCGTCTCCGCGCATTCGCACAGCATGTCGAGCCAGACGTCGGCCGGCCGCCACCGCTCGCCCCTCGCGTAACCCCACAGCCTCCACGTCGTCACCTGGCACGATTCCCACAGCCGGTTCGGATCGGCGACGATGCGATGCTCGGGCGTGCCGAAGTCTCCCATATCGGCCCGCTCCCCGGCCCCCTGCCCGCCGTCGGCATGGTCCGCCTGTCCGGGACCGGCCGCGCCGAGCCGGTTATTGATCAAAAGATGCGGCTGCAGCTCGCGCATCCGGCGCAGCAGCTCGGAGCTGCCGAGCTCGGCATGGCTGCGCGGCCACGCCCCGTCGAAAAAAAAGTGGTCGATCCGCCCGTAATTCGTCAGCAGCTCCTCGACCTGTCCGTGCATGTACCGGCGCATCGCCTCCCAGCCGTCCGGGTCTTTGTCCGGCCCGTCGAAAAACGCCGGGATGCGCCAGTCCGCCCACGAATAATACAGGCCGACGCGCAGCCCTTCCGCGCGGAACGCGTCCGCGAATTCCCGCACGAAATCGCGCCCGGGCGCCTGCCGGGCGCTCGAATAGTCGGTATATCGCGTATCCCACAAGCAGTATCCGTCGTGATGGCGCGTCGTGAAGCAGGCGTATTTCATGCCGGCCTTTCGTATGACGTGCGCCCACCGCTGCGGATCGAACCGCTGCGGATTCCACCGGCAGGCCCGCTCCTCGTACGCTTTCGGATCCATATGCTCCCTGAACAAAACCTGCTCGCCCCGGCCGTATTCGGCATAAGGTCCCCAATGTATGAACGCGCCGTAACGGCCTTCCGTAAACCATTCCCAGCAGGCCGGTACGGACTTTCTGCTCGAACTCATCCACGCCTCCGCCTTTCGCCTTCTCCGAAGACCGGGCCGGCTTCCCGCCGGCTCCGCTTTTATTTTTGCTTCTCTTCGGCGATCGCCTTGTTCGCCGCCTCCTGCGCCTCCCGGAGCGCCGTATTTACGTCCTTCCGCCCTTTGCCGACCGCCTGGATCGCTTCGCCGAAAAACGGCTTTTGCGCAACCGATTCGAGCAGCGGGTCGACGATCGGCAGCGGCGTAATTTTGTTGTAGAAGACCGACGACACGCGGATGCTCTCCATGCCGGCCAGCTCTTTGCCGAACTGCTCCTTCGCGCTCGGCAAGTTGATCGCAGGGGCGAAGCCGATGCGGCTGTTGGCCGTCTCCACTTCGTCGGATACGAGAAAGCTCACAATTTCGAACGCCTCTTCCTTGTGCTTGCTCGTCCCCGCAATCGCGAGCGACGCGCCCACGCTGGCGCTCCCTTGCCCTTTCGCGTCCGGCCAAGTCGGCAGCGAGACGATGTCGAAGTTGAGACCTTCCTTGCGCGCCTCGAGAAACGGCTGGAAATAGGCGGCCCACGGCAGCATCGCCACGTTTTTGTCCTTCATGAAGCCGCTCCGGTCCTGCCCGATCGTTTTTTCGGCCGGATAGTTGCCGGGAATTTGGTACGCCTGCTGCAAAAATTCGAGTATCGTCTTCCATTTCGGATTCGTCGTAAAAGCGGCCTGTCCCGTCTTCGCGTCGTAAGCCGAGATGCCGTATTCCTCTTGAAAATGGTTGTACAAGCCCGGGTCGAACCCTCTGTACTGGATGCCGTCCATCCGGGTAAGCGTTTTACCGAGCTCGAGCGCTTCCGGCCACGTCATGCCGTCCTTCGGGTAGGCGACGCCGAACTTGTCGAAAATGTCCTTGTTGTAAAACATCGCCGCCGGTCCGGACTGCCACGGCAGCGCGTACATTTCGCCGCCCGCGCCCTGGTTTTTCACGTTTTCGAGCAGCGCCGCGTCGAAACGCGTCAAATCGAGCTTGCGCTTTCGGATCTGCTCGTTCATGTCGTAGGCGAGGCCGAGCTTTTTGACCGTCTGTACGGCGGCCGCGTTCGGCAGCCAGATCAAGTCCGGCGCCGTTCCCGCCGTAACGAGCTCGGTCAGGCTGTCCTGCAGCGATTTTTTGCCCGGATCCATCAATTCGATCGTCACGTTCGGGTATTTCTGCTTGATCCGGTTCCCGACCTCCTGGTCGAATATCGCTTTGCCGGGATTCGCCCAAAACCGCAGCGTCACCGGCTTGCTCATATCGACGCCCGCCGTTTCCGCTTGTTTGGCGCCCCCGTCCTTGGCCGTCCCCCCGGCCGCGTTTCCGCCGGCACCTCCGCCGCACCCGGCCGTCGCCGCAAGGGCGATCAAAGTCGCCATAGCACCAGTTTTTCGGTATAGCGCTTTCATTCGGATTCCCCCTTTATATCGCTTTCCCTATAAAGGTAGCGCATCCGCGGCGCCGTTCCTACGGGCCAAACCGACCTGCCATAGCACCATGTCGACTTCTTTGCTACACGTAGCCTCTGCCGGCCAGCCGATAGCGAATCGGGGTCGTCCCCGTCATTTCCTTGAACAGCCGGACCAAATAGTTGACGTCGCGTATGCCGACCCGTTCTCCGATGTCGGCCAGCGGCAGATCGGTGCGGTGCAGCAGCGTTTTCGCTTCTTCGATGCGCAGGTGCCGGACGTATTTCGCCGGCGTCATGCCGGTATAGGCTTTGAAGCAGCGCGATATGTAGTCGTAGTCGAAATGCAGCTCCCGTTCCAACTGTTTCGCTTGAAACGGCTCCCGCATCGTCCGCTTCAAATAGTCGATCGCTTTCTCGGAAACGGCCCGCGTCTGCGGAGGTAACCGGCGGCTTGCCGAATGCTGCAGCAGGGAAAAAATGCGGATCGCCGCGGCATGAATGTCGAGCGAATGCTCGAGCGTAAGCATGTGCTGCAGCTCGACGAGACGCGCCAGCAGCGGCTCGAACAGCTTGAAGTCGGCCGGGGCGTGCTTCGGCAAAATCATCGCGTGCTTCGGGGGCGCCACGTCCAGGCTTGTCCCCGGCTGCAGCACCGTCTTCCACGGAATGTCCCGGCTGTCGACGACGCGCGCCGGGGCGCCGTGGACGAAATGGAACCAATACATTTCGGTCGGCTCCCCGGACGCTTTATGGCCGACATGCAGCAAGCCCGGCTCCAGCACGAGCACTTCGCCGGCCTTCACTTCGTACGGCGTCCCTTCCTCCGTCATGTACAGCGTCCCCGACTTGACGAAGACGACGTCGTACACGTCGAACCGCCGCTCGAAATGCTTCGTCCCAGGCGGCCATACCGTATGACCGGCCATGACAAGCTGCGGCAGCGCGGGGATCGGCAGCTCCAAACATTTCACTAGCGTTCACCTCGGCCCGATAGTCGCCCTAATTATAGTCCATAGGCTGCCGTATTTGGAATAGAGGAGCTAGGTCGAACAGGCGAACGGCTCGCGAATTTGCCCGTCCCGGATCGGCACGATGCGCTGCGCCTGCCGTGCGACCGCCATATCGTGGGTGATGAGAACGATCGTCCGGCCGCGCTCGTTGAGCCGTTTCAGCAGTTGGAGCAGCTCCGCTCCGGCAGCCGTATCCAGCGAGCCGGTAGGCTCGTCGGCGAGCAAAATCGGCGGATCGCCCGCCAGCGCCCGGGCGATGGCGACGCGCTGCTGCTGCCCGCCCGACAGCTGCGCCGGGCGATGGTTGCGGCGGCTCGTCCAGGCAGCCGATCACGTTCATGAGCGTCGATTTGCCGGAGCCGGACGGCCCGATGATCGCCACGAATTCGCCCTGCCGAATTTCGAGCGAAACGCCGTCGAGCGCATGAACCGTTTCGCCGCCGAGCGCGTACGCCTTGCCGACGTTTTCCATCCGAATCAAGCTCATCCGCGATCCCCCCTCGTTCGTACAGCTTATTCGCTTCCGGCTCGTTTCGTTCACCGGGGCGAAGCTGTTTTGTACGGCGCGATCTGGTAAGATGGAGCCGGAGGTCATGCAGATGGAGTACGAAACGACCGACGTCTGGAACGAAACCTTATGGCGGCAGGCGGAACCGATCTACGACGAAGCGTTCGCGGAGCGCGGCCGGAAAACGGCCGACATCGTTCGCCGCATGTTCGAGCGGCGCATGTGCCGGCTGCACGTGGCGAAGGAGGGCGAGGCGGCGATCGCCATGGCTCTTACCGGCACGGACGAACGTATCGGCGCGATGCTCGTCGACTATTTGGCGGTGCGGCGGGAGTATCGGGGCAAACGGTACGGCAGCCGGTTTTTGAACCTGTTGATCGGCGGGGCGCGGCATCTGCCGGGCTGCAAAGGCGTCATCGTCGAGGTCGAAGCCGAGCCGACGCCGGAAAACGTCCGCCGCATCCGCTTCTGGGAAAGCGCCGGGTTTCGCCCGACCGACTATACGCACCGGTACATCTGGGTGCCCGAGCCGTACCGGGCGATGGCGCTGAGCTTCGATCCGCGCGATCCTTTGCCGGACGACGGAAAGGCGCTGTTTCGCGCGATTACCCGCTTTCACGAGAAAGCGTACCGCAGGCCGAAGCCGTAAAAGGAAGGACGGCCGCTTCCACGACCGGCCGGACGACGCGGTCCGGCGCCGCTGGAATAAATCAACAAGCCGGCGGAAACGCTAACGGGAAACTGATGCACCGAAGGGAGCTTTTCCGACATGGCCGACAAACGCATTGCCGATCAAACGTCTTTCGAAACGGCGGGCATTCCGACGCCGCCCGATCAGGAAAATATAGGCGCCACCGATTCGATCAGCGACGCCGTCGAGGCGATCATGGACAATATCGAGAAGGAGCTTTACGATGACGACGGAGACGAGGACGAAACCGATTGAAGGCGTTCATTCGCGCGATCGGTCTGAATATTCCGAATTCGCCGTTGATTTCCCGAGCCTTTTTTGGTAAGATTCCACTAATCGCATGACGTAGAACGGCGAAGAAGAGAAGGAGTACCGAGGCCCCGCTTTCCCAGAGAGCTCCGTTTGCTGAAAAAGGAGCAAAGCCGCCCCGTGAAGATGGTCTCCGAGCCGCGCATCGAACCCTCGTTCGGCAGTAGACTGCGCCGGGATTTCCGCTCCCGTTACCCGCGGCGCGGCGAATGCAGGTCGTCGCACGGGAACGTCCCGCTTTCGCGGCGATCTGTTCCCGCAGAGGCGAACGCCGCGAGGCGTTTGCGAAACCGGGTGGTACCACGTGAGCGTCAGCTTCCGTCCCTTTTGTCGGGGACGGGAGCTTTTTTTGTTTGCCTACTAAAAAGGAGGATGGTTTCGATGACATCGATTTTCATCGGCGGCGCTTGGCCGTACGCGAACGGCTCGCTGCATTTGGGACGGCTCGCCAGTCTGCTTCCCGGAGACGTGCTGGCCCGCTATTTCCGCGCCAAGGGGGACGACGTGCTGTACGTGTCGGGCAGCGACTGCCACGGCACGCCGGTCGCGGTGCAGGCGTCGCAGGAAGGCGTGCACCCGGGCCGGATCGCGGACCGGTATCACCGGGAATTCGCCGATTGCTTCCGGCGGCTCGGCTTTTCGTACGATTTGTATACCCGGACCGACCAGCCGTTTCATCATCAAGTCGTGCAGGAGCTGTTTTCGAAGCTGCTCGAAAACGGCATGCTGTACAAACAGACGGTGCTGCAAACGTACTGCGAAACGGATCGCCGGTTTTTGCCCGACCGGTACGTGGAGGGCACCTGTCCGGTTTGCGGCAGCCGGGCGCGCGGGGACCAGTGCGACTACTGCTCGACGCTGCTCGATCCCGCCGATCTGACGGACCGGACGTGCAAGCTGTGCGGCAGCGCCCCCGTGGAGCGCCCGACCGAGCATTTCGTTTTCGCTTTGTCCCGGTTTCAGGAGGAACTGGCCGACTATGCGCGGAAGTCCGCCGGCTGGAGGGAAAACGCCGTTCATTTGACGCGCCGCTACTTGGAGGAAGGGCTGCGCGACCGGGCCGCGACCCGGGATTTGACTTGGGGCGTCGACGTGCCGGTCGAAGGCTTCGAAGGGAAAAAAATATACGTTTGGATCGAAGCGGTCGCGGGCTACTTGTCCGCCAGCAAGCAATGGGCCGAGGAAACCGGCGGACGCTGGGAGCCGTTCTGGTCGCCCGAGGCGGACGACGCTGCCGCCTACTACGTGCACGGCAAAGACAACGTGCCGTTCCATTCGCTCGTATGGCCCGCCCTGCTGCTCGGCGTCGGCGGTCTCCGGCTGCCGGACCGGATCGTGTCGTGCGAATATATGACGCTGGAAGGGCAAAAATTTTCGACGAGCCGCAACTGGGCCGTCTGGGTGCCCGATTTGCTCGACCGGTACGATCCGGATTCGATCCGTTATTTTTTGATCGCGAACGGCCCCGAGAAGCGCGATACCGATTTTTCGTGGAGGGAGTTCATTCACAGCCATAACGGCGAGCTGCTCGGCGCTTACGGCAACTTCGTCAACCGGACGCTCGCGTTTATCGTAAAATCGTTCGAAGGCAAAGTGCCGCGCGGAAGCTTGGACCAGGACGGCGAAAACTGGGATAGCGCGCTGCGGGAGCTGTACGGCCTGGCCGGGCGGCTGATCGAGGACGGGCGCCTGAAGGAGGCGCTGGAGCTCGTTTTCGCGCACGTTCGCCGGGCGAACAAATTTTTCGACGAGCGCAAGCCGTGGGCGACGTTCAAGGACGTCCGCGCCGATTGCGAGCAGACGCTGTTCGTGTGCGTGCAAATCATCGCCAACCTGGCGAATGTGCTCGAACCGTTCGTGCCGTTTTCGTGCGCGAAGATCGCCGGCTTTCTCCGGCTGGGCAAGCCGGCGTGGCGGTTCGCCGCCGTTCCGCCGGGGCGGGAGGTGCAGCGGCTCGAGCTGCTGTTCGAGCGGATCGATCCGAAGCGGATCGAGGAGGAGGAGCGGCGGCTCGAGGAAAGCGTGCGCGGAGCCGATTGAGCGGCGGCGGGCGGCGCGGTGCGGGAGCGGCGGCGCGAAGCGGGAGCGGGCGGCCCGCCGATAGCGGAATCTCATTAATACCGTTCCGCTATCGCCCAGGCTGCCGGCATTGCAGCCGTTTCGCCTCGACCAGGCGGATTTAGGTCCGCTCTGCAGGTTTTCCTGCGTTCCGCTCCCTCTTCTTCAGGCTTACGTTTATTGCAGCAGCAAAAACAGATCGCTTCCGTCGACTTCGACCGGAAAGCCGCGCAGCTTCGCGCCGCTGTCCGCCAAATGCCGGCCGTCCCGCAGATCGAATTCCCAGCCGTGCCAAGGGCAGCGGACGATTTCCCGATCTTTGCCGTATTCGTACTCGTACACGCGCGAAGGCAGCCGCGTACCGCATACCGGACCTTCGCACACCGGAGCGGCCGCGTGCGGACATACGTTGCGCCACGCGTAAAACTGTCCGCCGACGTGGAAAATGCCGACCTCCATCCCTTTCACGACGACGATCGCCCGTCCGTTCGCCTTCACGTCCTCGACTTTGGCCGCAAAATATCGCTTCATCGCGCGCCGTCCCCCGTTTCCCCGGACGCCTCCTGCGGCTCTTCCGCCTCGGGCGCTTCGTACAGCCCGTACAGCTTGCTCGCGTTGCCCGCCATAATGTTTTGCCGCATCGTCTTCGGCAGCGCGTTCAGCGCGACGTTCGGGTTGTCGAAGTCCCAGTGCGGGTAATCGGTCGAAAACATGACGATGTTTTCGGCGTCGCACATTTCGAACAGCTGCACGAGCTGCTCCGGGCGTTCCGGCTCCTCGATCGGCTGCGTCGTCAGCCGGATATGCTTCCTGATATACTCCGAAGGCAGCCGCTTCAGCCACGGAACCGTGTCGCGAAGCGCCTTGTAGTTTTTGTCCATCCGCCACATCAGGTGCGGCAGCCAGCCGATGCCGCCTTCGATCGCCACGAAGACGAGATTCGGAAATTTCTCGAACACCCCTTCGCAGACGAGGCTGTTGACGTGCGCCATATAATTGGCCGGCAAAATGTTGTGCCATTCCAAATACCGGGTCGGATAGCCCGAAGGCGTCGGCGCTCCCGCGGTGCCCCGTCCTTCCGTGCCGGGATGTACCGCGATCGGCAGCCCGTTTCGCTCGCACGCCTCGTAGATCGGACGATAAAACCGCTGGCCGTACGGCATGCGGGCGCCGCTCGCCATAATGACCTGCACCATGTCGGGGCGGCTTCCCATCCGGTCGATTTCTTTCGCCGCATAATGCGGGTCGGAGGCGTTGATCAGGATCGAGCCTTTGAAGCGGGGACTGACGCGGAGCCAATGCTCGACCAGCCAGTCGTTATAGGCGGAAACGACGGCGTTGGCGTAATCGGGGTCGACATGGAGCGATATGCCGAGCACGCCCGAGCCCGTCAAGATCGCGTAGTCGATCCCGTATTTATCCATATGGTGCTTCAGCAAATAATGCGGATCGCTTCCCGGCGCCCCGCCTTCCGGCGTTTTGGCGTCTTTGCGCATGACGCCGATCGGCGAATAATAAGGGCTGTCGACGCCGATCCCTTGCCCGAGCCATTGGCCGTGCCATGCCTTCGGCAAATACGGGAGCAAATCTTTAGGATGCTTGATCGCGTTATGCACGTCGGTATCGATCCATTTCGGCGGTGTTCCCATCGGTATCTCTCCCTTCGATCGCGTCCGAAATGTTAGGACGCAATTCGATTATAGGTGCGGGAGGAGCAAGAAGGAATGGAGGTTTGTCATCGCAAATCTGGATTATTGTCAGGTACGAAAAGCGGCTTACGGCCGCCAAACGACGCCCGACTTCGCGCCCGCCCGCTTCAGCGCTTCGAACGAACCGGCCGGATACGGGAGGTGCCCGATACGCCCATATTGAGCAGCGGAGCGTTTTGCGTCCGTAAATTAAAGTAACTATGGCGCAGCCGGGCGTTTTCGGCTGCGCCTTTACAAAAACATTAATTGTAATATTGTAGACAATAATACATATCCTAATTATACTAAGCTTATGTATGGCGAACTTATTTCACGATGGGGGAATCCGAAATGTCTGGCAAACGGAAAGCCGCGGCAAGCCTGCTCCTCGTGACGGCGCTGACCGCTGCGTGCGGCGGGCAAAGCTCCGATCAAGGAGCCGGGCCCGGGGGCGGAGACGCCGGTTCCGCGCAAACGCCGGGAGCGACGAAGGAGCCGGTGGAACTGACGTTTTATTACATGTACGCGGACTCGAATTACGACGCCTTTATGGAAGAGCACGGCAAGCTGATCCAGAAAAAGTACCCGAACTTTTCCTTCAAGTTCATTCAAAATACGAAAGGAACGACGCCGGAAGATATTATCGCCTCCAAGACGGACGTGGACGTGTTCATCGCGATCAATCCGAGCATGATGACGATCAAGGATTTGAAGCTCGACAGCGACATTTCCGACCTCGTCGCCAAATACAAGTACGACCTGAACCGGATCGACCCGGCCGCCTTGAACGTCCTGCGGGGCATCGGCGAAGGCAAGCTGCCGGGACTGCCGTTCAAGGTCAATACGCTCGGCTTTTTTTACAATAAAGAGTTGTTCGACAAGTTCGGCGTGCCTTACCCGAAGGACGGCTGGACCTGGGACGACGTGCTCGATACGGCCAAAAAGCTGACCCGCACCGACGGAGGCGTGCAGTACCGCGGCTTCGGCATTCGCGCGCTCGGTCAAACGATGCAGCTGAACCAGCTGTCGCACAGCATGATTACGAAAGAGTACAAAGCGACGATCGACAACGATCAGTGGAAAGCGTATTTCAGCAAGCTGATGCCGCTCTTCCAAATGCCCGGCTACGAGCCTACGGCGGCGAATTTGGCCGACGCCAAACAAAGCGACATGTTTTCCAAAGAGAAGACGCTCGCCATGCTCGTGCAGATGAATTCCGACTTTCCGAAAGCGTACCAAAATCTCGACATCAACTGGGACGCCGCCACCTTCCCGACGTTTAAAGAAAAGCCCGGCGTAGGACCTCAGCCGGACATCGTCTACTACGCGCTTTCGGCGACAAGCAAGCACAGGGACGAAGCGTTCCTCGCGATGACCGAAATTTTGACGGACGAGGTGCAAATGGCGCGAAGCAAGCTCGGCAATCCGACCGTGCTGAAAAACCAGGCGATCCGCGACGCCTTCGGGACGGAAAACCCCGACCTGAAGGGCAAAAACGTGAAAGCGCTCGTGCCGCAGCAGTATGCGGAGCCGGCCGTTTACAACAAGTACAACAGCAAGGTCGTCGGTCAGCTGGCGGGCTCGATCCGCGAAGTGATTCTCGGCGCGAAAGACTTGAATACGTCGCTGCGGGAACGCGAAGAAAAGGCGAATAAAGACATCGAGGCGGCGATCGGCTCCGCCAAGTAACGGTACGCGCCGGCAACGGCTCAAAACGCGGGGGGCCGACTCATTCATGCGGGCGGCCCGATTTCCCGCAGACGACGGAGGACATTGTACGATGGCAGACATCCTCATTCACGCGGATCGCCGAATCGGGCGGGTCCGGCCTTTGCACGGGGTCAACAACGGCCCCGTCTGCTACGGCTCGCTGCTCGACGTGACGCATTATTACAAAAGGGCCGGCATTCCGCTCGTCCGGCTGCACGATCCGAACTGGCCGAACGCGCGCGAGGTCGACATTTATACGATTTTTCCGGATTTCGACAAAGATCCGGAAGACCCGGCGAGCTACGACTTTTCCCGGACCGACGAATATATCCGCACCGTGCTGGAAACCGGGGCGAAAATCGTATACCGGCTCGGCGTCAGCATCGAGCATACGAAGCAAAAATATTACGTGGACCCTCCGCAAGATTTCGCCAAATGGGCGCAAATTTGCATCGGCATCATCCGCCATTACAACCATGGCTGGGCGAACGGGTTCCATGCCAATATCGAATACTGGGAAATATGGAACGAACCGGATAAACCGGTCGGCAAAACGAATTTGATGTGGGGCGGCACGTGGGAGCAGTTTTACGAGCTGTACGGCGTGGCGGCGAAGGCGATCAAGCGGTTCGACCCGAGCCTGAAGGTCGGCGGCTACGGCGCGACGTCGGTGAAGGTCAAGACGTTCATGAACGGATTTCTTTCGTACTGCAGGGATCACGACGTTCCGCTGGACTTTTTCTCGTGGCATGTGTACGGGGCGGACTTGCGGCGGTTCGTCGACGAGTCGCGGTACGCACGGCAAGAGCTGGACCGGTACGGCTTTACGCAAACGGAAAGCCATCTGAACGAATGGAACTATTTCGACGGCGATTTCAAAACGATTTGGCTGCCGGAAAACGAGTTCGTCCGCCGCGGCGTGTTCGAGCGGATGAAAAGCCATATCGGCGCCTCGTTCGTCGCAGCCGCCCTCATCCGCTTGCAGGACCTGCCGATCGACGCCGCCAATTATTACGACGGCCAGCCGACCGCGCTGTTTTGCGGATTGTTCGATTATTACGGCGTACCGCAAAAAGCGTACTACGCCGTCGAATCGTTCCAGCGGCTGTGCGAATATTCCGCCCGCGTCGAGGCGCTGGTCGATCCGTCGCTGAGCGGCGGCGTATACGGCTTGGCCGCGGCGGACGACGGCGGCGAAGCGGCCGCCTTGATCAGCAACGTAACCGGTCCGGCCCGCCATTACGCGATCCGGATCGACGGGCTGGGCAGCGGTGAAGGCGGCGGCGCGCGCGAATATGTCTGCGAGCAGTACCGGCTGGACGACCAGCATACGATGCAGCTCGTCGGCAGCGAACGCGTTCGCTCGGCGGAGCACGAAATCCGCCTGTTTTTGCCCGCCCATTCGGTGTTGTTGATCCGGCTTATCGGCGTCTAGCCGATCATAACGGAACGGCGTTCCGCTATCGCCACAAATCGGCGCTTCGGGAAAGCGAATAACGGAGCGCCGTTCCGCTAATATGCGACAAATGGGGCCGAAACGTCGGCTCCCCCTATATTTACGGAATCCGATTCCGTTAGTTGTCAGTCACGCGCAGAAGCCGCATCCGACTTATCGGGCGGCCGCTGCGCTTCCTTGTTTTCACTGAACCTTGTATCGCCGCATCGTCTAAGGCTGTTCCGCCGGAACGACCTGCACCTCGGCCAAGCTCAGGGCATTCGTTCCTTCCAGCTGAATTCGGACGTAACGGCCGGAATGACCGACAGGCACGACGGTCGGTCTGCCGGCCGTCTCCGTCCGGCGGGTAAACCAAACGCCCGGCTGCTTCAGCGTTTCGGCCAGCGAACCGGATGCGAACGGTTCCCCGGATACGATCACGTAATAGTTGCTCAGCCGGCTCGAGCAGCAGTCGGTCCGGTTCCATACGACGATTTCTTCGATCGCCATGGAGGCCCCGAGATCCGCCTGCCACCACGGCTGCACCGCCCGTTCCGCCGTATGGGTTACCGAGCCGGCGCCATACGTCCCGTTCGTGTTGCCGTCGACCGCCCGTTCGGGGACACCTCCGTAGGCGGTGCTCGCCTGCGCCGCCGGCTTGCCGAGCGCGGCGTTGCGGCGCGACACCTCGACGCTTTTCGCGGCACGCTGCGTTACGGTCGCGGACGTCCATGCCGCGCTAACCTGATGCTGGCCGTAAGCGGCATCCTTCGGAACGGCCAATTGCGAGACGAACGTGCGACTCTCTCCCGGCGCGAGCGACGGGACGTCGAAGCTTGCCGGCTGCGCCGTCCACCCGTCCGGAACGTTCAGCGTCAGGCTGCCGCCGGGAATGCGCTCCTCCTGCGCATAGACGACCGTCGTCACCGTCGTTTCATCGCCGCGGTGCAGGGCGTGATCCAGACTCATCTCCAATTTGCCGACGGGGGGCAGATGTTCGGGCGCGTTCGGATTGTATTTCAGCTTGATCGTAAACGTTTTCCCGATCGAGCCGGCCGTGTCGACCTCGAGCCGAATATAAGGCGCCTTTCGGCTCAGCGTCACGTTGTCGTCCTTGCTTAGGAGCGAAACGCCGGTTTTGCCCAGCTCGATCGCGATTCGGCTTTGCGACTGCGTCGGATCGGACACGGCGATCGTCAGGATGTCTCCCGCCTCCTTCACGATGACGGAAGCCGGCTGGTAGCTGCGGATGAAACCGGCCGTCCCCGCATTCCAAAAATTCGCCGCCGTAATGCCGAGCTTCCGCTCCCGCACCGCGTGAACGTCCGGCGTATGGACGAGGATGTCCGCGTCGGGCCGTTCGCTGTAGCCGGACGTTGCCGCCGCGTCCTTGTTCGGCAGCAGCACGTACGCATACGATGCGCTCGAAGGATTCGCGCCGTGATCGAGCGCCAGGCTCAAATAATGTCGCGTAACCGGGTTGGCGCCGCCGGCTTCGTTAATATCGCTCCAGGCGCCGGTTCTCGCTTCGCGCAGCCCCGAAACGGACGCCGCGTCCGGAAAGTAGTAGCCCGTATCCGCCCCCGGAACGTTGCCCTCGAGGTGCGCCCATTTTACGCCCGACATCGTTTCGGACCAGCCGAGCCCGTTCGGCTTCGCTTCCCCGTTCACGGTCAACCGGTTGTCGCCGCTGCCGCGCAGCATGCGGTTTTCCACGATCGTTTCGACTTTGCGGTTGTCTCCCCCGGCAATGCCCGACCCGAGAGCGACGATTTCGTCGTCGAACATAAACCACGATTTTTTGCCCGTAAGCGAGCTGTTCTCCAAATCGAATTCCATGCCGGCCGCTCCGTACAGCCCGTCGATCGACGATCCGCCGACCCACGATTTCGGGCTCAAGTAAAAGTTCCAGTTCGGGTACTGCCTGCCCATGGAGCCGTCCGTCGTCGTGCCGGGAAGGCGCAGCATGTCGACCGTCGGCCAATAGTCGTTGCTGTACTGCCTCAGATCGTCGTTGTACAGGTAGGTCATGCCGTAGCCGGTGTGCCAGCCTTTCGGATTTTCCCTTCCGCTGGCGGTGCCCATTTCGAAGCTCGCGATCCGTTTGGACGACATGCTGATTCCGAAGCCGAAGCCCGGCCGCAAATGAACGACTCTGTCCATTCCCGCGAACACCCGGTTCTCGATCCGCTCGCTTTGCGGCGCGATCGAATCGTCGTTCATCAGCTTTTTAACGAGGATCATGTCGAACAGGCTCAAGCCCGCGGCATAGTTCGCAAAGGTCGTATCGGACCGGATCCACGCTTTGGCCATCCGCTTGATTTCCGACGCCCGGTCCGGCGGAGCCCCTTCCGCCAGGCGGAGCAAGCTCGTCACGACGCTCCGGCCCGTTCCGTGATCGCTCGAGCCTTCGCGCGAAATCGCCCTTCCGCGAACCATATCCATCATGGCGCCTTTATAGACGAGCGGCCGGAACGAATCCGTCACCCATTTGTATACGTTGCCTGCGTTCGGATCGGTTATCGCCCACGGAGTGTCGTTCAACAAGTAAAACATGTCCGGAATGCGGCCGATCAACACGGCGCCGTAGCTTCCGGTGTAGGCCACTACGTCGTGCTGGACGAACGAACCGTCTTCGTAAAATCCGTCTCCGTCCTTCACATAGAGAAATACGGGGGCGAGCGATTGTCCCGCCTGCGCGATCTTCTCCCCGTTTTTGGCGACGACGCCCCGTATGGCGACCACGAGCGCTTTGTCCAGCAGGTTCGCCCCGGTTTCCTTCAAAGACGGGAGATTCGTTCTCCGGGACGGATCGGGCACGAACCGGTCGATCCCGCGCACGTAAGCGGCGATCTGCTCTTGCGTCAGCCGGTCGTACATGAGAACGATCGTATCGTTCAAATTTTGCGGCGAACCGATTTCCCAATCCCACCAGTTTTTATATTCCGCTTGTTTCTCGTGGTAGCGCTTGGCGTACATCCAATCCAAGCCGCCGATTATGTCGCTGCGCAACGCTTCGTTCCGGTGAAGTCTCGAGCCTTCCATCGCATAGGCCAGCGCCATCGCTTTCAGACGGACGTACGATGCGGACACGTGCGACGACTCGGTCGTGCTGGCCAAATCGCTCCACAGATAGGCTCGTCCCGGCGATTTGTTCATCGTGTCCCAATATCCGGTGCCTTCGGGATTGCTGGCCTTATCCGCGACGGATGCGGCCGTGTTCGCCATGTCCGGGTCGCCGGGATCGTACCGGTCGTTGCCTGTCAATTTGTTGAACCATCTCGTTCGGACGGAATCGAAAGCATCCGTCCCCGTCTCCGTCGTCGTCGCAGAGGCGTCTCCTTCTCCGGCCGCGACCGCGGATTGCGGGCCGGTTGCAGGATTTGCCGATGCCGGACCGGCGTTTATGCCGAATACCGACAACAGCAGCATGGAGGCAAGTATAAGGGGAAAACGACCGTATTTCCGCATGCGGCACCTCACCGTTTCATTTTTTTTCGTGTACGAGCATCCTCCTGTCCTTCTCGAAGCCGTGACTGTCGACTTCCGTTCGTCCATTGATAACGCTTTCAATTGCGATTCGTTACGATGCCCTCCTTTCGAACAGCGTCTGCGCAAGCTGAACCCATTGTAAGGGAGACGGCGGCCGATGGAAATGCATAAAGGTTACAAAAAGGTATCCAAAATCGACTTGAACGGTACGCCGCCGATCCATGGAACGATTTTCCCGTCAAGACGAAATGGACATGTCTTCGGATAACTCAAGACATGCTTTCCTCACGCGCAAAAGGCCGCCGATCGTTGCCGTTCGGCGGCCTCCGCTTCCGTTTCGCCAGCGCCGGCATGATGACTTGCTTATATGCCGGCGATCGCATCCCAGTCGGACGCGGTGAAATTGCCCATGTGCCAGAGGGAAACGCCTTTGAGGCCGTACACTTTGGCGAGCCATATTTTTTTGGCGATGCTTTGCGTATCTTCATAATAAATTTCGTTCGATGCGCCGCCGTCCCGGTAACGGATCAGCTTGAGGAAATACGGCATGCTCCAAGCTGCGGACGCGTTCGGATCGGCGAGCCGTTTTTCGACCAGGTCGATGCCCGGTCCGGCCGTCGTCGTTCGGCCGTCTTCCGTGATCCATTGGTTCGCCTGCTTCGAAATGCCGAGCACCAGCTTGCCGGCGGGCACGCCCTGCCTGAGCGCCCGTTCCACCCCGTCCCGGACGAGCGGCAGCGGCGCCGATGGAAGGCGCGAATCGTCGTGCGTAAAATCGTAAGCCATCAAAATAACGGTGTCGGCCGTTTCGCCGAGCCCTTTGAAATCGTAGCCTTTGTAGTAATAATCCGTCGGTACGGAGACGGAGACGGTTTTGCTCCCGACGGCCGTCTTCACGTCCCGGACGAATTGCAAAAAATTCGGCGCGTCCGCCGCATCCTTCAGCCCTTCGAAATCGAGGGAGACGCCGGAAAATCCGAACGCCGGATCGCCGAGCTTGGCGACGAGCTGCTCGATAAACGCCCGCTGCGCCGGCGCGTCTCGCAAAAATTGCGACAGCTTGCCGCCGTCGTTATAAAAAACCATCAGTTCCTTATCGACCCCGGCCCGGTCGGCCGACTTGACTACGTCCTCGAACCCTTCGGGAACTTTGAAAGTTGTCGAATCCATACCCAGCCCGGCCGTTCCCGCCGTATCGTATTCGAGGTGGGACCAGCCCATCGCGACGTTGTCGATAAGCGGCATGCGGCCGATGGCGGGGCTCGATTTGATCGCGTAAAAGCCGGTGACCTCCAGCTTGTTCCCGGCCGCTTCGATATCGATCAGACGGTTGATCACGGCGGCGGCTTCGCTGCGGATCAATCCGCTTTTCGGGCGAAACCCTTCGTGATCCCCTTCCATAACGGCGCGGTTTACGGCGTAATAAACATAAGGAGCGAGTGCGGCGTCGATTTGCGAGCCGTCGGGAAACGCCCGCCCGTCCCGCTCTTTCGCCCAGTCGCCGGCTATCCACGACGAGCCGTCCGTCCCCGCCTTGTCCAATAAATAGTTGCCGACGACGGCGGCCACTTCTTCGCGCGTAATCGGCTGCTCCGGCTTCAATTCGCCGGCGTCGCTGACCATAAAATCGATCCAGCGGCGCTCCAGGGCCGCCGCTATGAACGGGGTCGACCAGCGGCCGACCGAATCCTCCGGCACGGTTCCCGAAGCGGAGGAAACGTCCAGCTTGGCCGTGGCGACCAGCAGCTTGATGAAAGCTTCCCGGGACAACGCGAATTCGGAATGATAACGGCCGTCCGGATACCCGTCGACAACGCCGAGCGCCGATAACGTGTAGACGTATTCTTTTTCCCAGGCTTGGTCGGCGATATCTTCGTACGCCGCCATCGGGACGTCGTAGGCATGAACGTTTCCCGTCGGTGCGAGCAAAATCGCCGCGACGAGCCCAAATCGTGCTATTTTCCTGTACATGCTGCTCTCCTTCTCTTTAACGTCAACTCTATTAGACGCTTGACAGAGAGGAGAAGTTGCTGGAAATTCGTACCTGGGGCGGATGCGCTCCCCGCCTTGCGCCGTCTTCGGCACAATAAGCAACGACCGCCGGGAAACCCGGCGGTCGTTGCTGCGCTAACCTATCCTTGGCACGCCGGATTGGCAGCGGAGGGCGAGATGAAATGGAAAATCTCCCGTTATTTTCGGCCGTTTCCCGATTTTGAGCAGACGAACGGGAAAACATCCCGCTAATTTCGCCTTGAACGCGCTTTTCGCCGATACGGTGTCGTTTTAACGGGAGCATTTCCCGGTAATTCGAAACGACGCCTGAAGGAGAGCGAATTAGCCGCAGGTTTTCCAGTTTACTCCGGCTGCCGACAGGACCATTCGGGGCGCCGGTCGCGGATACAAAGGCGGCGCTTCGCGCAACGCTTCAGCGGATCGGATTTCGGCCGCCCTTACGCAGGCGCGAGGTCGGATTCGGCGTAGCGGGTCGACTTGCGCTTCCCGTTCGCCTCGATGTAATAGAACGGCGCTTCGTTTTTGAAATGCCATTCGATGCCGGCGATTCGGCCGCGCAGCTCGGGCTTGCTCTTGACCGTCACTTCGCTGCCGAAGCCGAACGCCGGCGCGGCGGAAACGGGCTTGTACAGGCCCGGCTTGACGCGAAACGCGTCGGAGCCGTACCGCAGCGTCAAATATTCGCCGTCCTCAATGCATTGAAACAGCTTCCCGTACGGGATGAGCGCCTGAAAGCGGGGCAGGTCGGCGGGATCGATCCACGCTTCCCCGTCTTCCGCAAACCACGGATACAGGCCCCATGTCCCTTTATAACGTTCGTTCGCGCCGGTGTCGGTGCTTGCGCTCATGCTATGCGCCTCCTCGATCTATCGTTCGTTCGCTCCAGTTTTCTCGCACGCCCTGCATGCCTTCATTCCGAAAACGGCCGGAAGCCCTGGAAATCGCCCCGGAACGCTTTGTCCGGCAGCTTGCGGAACGCTTCCTCCGCCGCCCGCAGCGTTTCCGCGTCCGGCTTGAAATGGCCGCTCGCGTTATCGACCTTGTAGATTTGCCCTCCGCGGATGTCGACGATGCCGGCGGCGCGCACTTGCGGGTCCGCCCCTCCGATCAACGTCGGATGCGGCATTCTGCGCCCGGCGCGCGTGCCGATCGTGATGTCGCCGTTTTTGTCGACCACGTACATATACTGGCCGGACATCCGTTTGCTGCCGATTTTCCCGGTATCGGTAAGAAGATCGTTCAAGGAACGGGCCGTCGGATTTTTGATATAAACGCCGTTGCGGAGCACCCCCGCCGCCTCGTCCCCGGCATGCATCGTCGCGTCGACCCGGTAAAATTCCGTATCGCCGACGCGGGTCGGCGAGCCCGACCGGGCCGCATCGGAAGCGGAGTCGACGGCATCGCCGCCGCGGCGCGCGCCGCTCGCCAGATCGGCGGCGTCGTCGGCGTGGCGGGCCAGCTTGGAGAAGGCGACCGTCCCGGCGATCGCGCCGCCCGCGACCGGAACGATTCCGGCGACCCGCTCCCACCATTCCAGCTCCCGGCCGGTTATCGCGTCTTTTCCCGTTATCGCTTCGTAAATGCCTTTGGCGGTGCCGACGACCGGTATGAGGTCCAGGCCGAAGCTGAGCAGCACCGCGATCGAGCCGATGCCGAGCACCGCCTTGGCCGCGCGCGTCGTCGTCTGGAAGCAGTCCCACAAATCGCCGCAATGGTGCGCATAGGCCGGCTCCGGGTTCGCCGCCAACGCGAGCAGCCCCAGGGCGATCGACAGCGCGCCGCCGTACAGCAGCCATCTGCTCACGAGCCGTCGCCTCCTTTGCCGGAAGGAGCGGCCGAAGCGGCGCGCGGGTTCAAGGCGTACAGGACGAGCAGCGCGAACGCCGTCTGCAGCAGCAAGGGGCGGAAGTCGATCGTCCGGTTTTTCTCGAACAGCTCCAATATGGCGCCCGATGTCAAATAAATAATAAGCATGCCGGACGCCAGACGCAACAGCAGCGGAATTTTGCCGGCGATATCCGGCCATTTGCCGAGCGGAACGCGGATCGTTCCGTCCCGGGCCGCCTGCAGCAGCAGCAGGAAGACGCCCATGAAGACGCCGTCGAGCCAGCGGCTGTAAATGCCCGACAGCATGAGCGTCGTGCCGATCGCCCGCATAGCCGACCGCGCCCAAGGATAGCGGCGGATCGAAACGGGCGAAACCGGCGGCGCGGCGGCAAGCCGCTCCTGCACGGCGTCGAGACGGCTCCCGAGCTCGGGGCGGGAGGCTGTCATGCCCTGCATGTTCATCCGAATGACGGAGGCCAGCACCGCGAACGCCACCAAAATGATGCCGTCCTTCTGCAGCGTGGCGACCGATTCGACCGAAGGCGCCGTGTACGCCCAGGCGAACACGGGACGGACGAGCACCGGGACCGATTGCGTCCAGAGCAGCGTCAACCCGGCCGAAAGCAGCGCATGCACGACGACGGCATAGCGGAACCGCGCCGTCCGGCCGAAGCGCTGCGGCGGCGTCAGCTGCATGAGCAGCGCCTTGGCCGCGAGCGGCACCCGCATCGCCATGACGCCGAGCAGGACGTAGCTGATCAGCAGCGGAATGCGGATATGCAGCGCGTTGGGAAGCAGCCCGTCGCCGATCCGGTAGCCGTTTTCCGTCCAATCGTTATGCGCGACGAAAAAATCGCCGACCGCAAAGCCGAGCACGAACATCGCTCCCAAATGTCCGCTCATCGTCCCGAACGCAACGGCCAGCGCCATGACGACGATCGACTCGGAAAATACGTGCTCGTAGCCCCACTGTCCTTGCCCGAACAGAAGTCCGAGCAGCAGCGCCACAGGCGGGGCGAACTTGGCCAGAGCGGGCCAGGCGGTCAAATAATAACCGTCCGCGAGCGTCATCGTCGTCTGCGGCGACCATCTTCGCATCGCCAGCGGCAGCTTCACCCACCAAAAATCGACCTGCGCATCGCGTTTTTCGCCTTCTTTCGATTGAGTCATGCCGAACACGCCCCATTCGAACAATTTAGAATCGCGCGATTCTAAACGTAACATTCGGGCGCGAACCGGCGTTTCCTTTCCCGATTCCGAATTTCCCGGCCAAAATGAGGCCGCGGCCCCACGGCCGCGCCGATCGTCCCGACTTCGTTTGTCGTCTCGTGTCTGCCGCCGGGAAAAAGCGAAAAATCGGGCGATGCGCCCGATTTTTCGCTTCCGCCGCAGCCGGAAAGCCCGCGTCAGTCGTTATAATACCCTTTCCCTTCTCCCGCCGTGAACGTGGCGATATACCAATGGTTGCCGTGCGGGTCTTCGACGCCCGCGCTCCGCTCCCCGTACGGCATGTCCGCCGGCTCGTACAGCGACGTCGCCCCGGCTTCGAGCGCCCGCCGGTAGCAGCCGTCCGTGTCGGCGACGAACAGATGGATCGTGGACGGCCGGGCCGCGAAACGATCGCCGGCCTCCGACAGCTCGACGACCGTATCGCCGATCAGCACCTCGGCATGCCGGACGGAACCGTCGTCGCGGTTCGAGCGGTTCAACAGCTCCGCCCCGAATGCGGCTTTCATGAAATCGATCAGCTTGTCCGCCCCCTTCACCTGGAAATAAGGGGTGGCCGTATGGAAACGGCGCGGCGTGTACGAATTCGGCATGCTCCATTCCTCCTTGGCGATCGCAGTAGCTTCGTTCCCTTTCATTGTAGCCGGAACCGTTCGTCGTCGTATTGTACGTTTTTTACGCCTGCCGCGGCTCCGCCGCATGATTCGGGTGCCGGCCCGAAGCGGCGGTATAGTCGGTCGGACTGAACCCGGAAAAGTCGCGAAATTCCTTGATGAAATGAGCCTGGTCATAGCAGCCGCAGTCGACCGCGAGCTCCGCCCAACCGGCGGCATCCCCGCCGTTCATAAGCTGCAGCGCCTTTTGGAAGCGGAACAGGCGTCGCATTTTTTGCGGCGTCATCCCGACCTCGTCTCGAAACAGCTCGATCAACCGTTTGTGCGTAAGCCCGGTCTGCCCGATCACAGCCGCAACCGACGCGCCGCCGGGCGCGCACTCGAATTGCCGCAAGGCGAACGCCACCGCCGGATGCGTCTCCGGCGGCCTCGTCGCGGCCGCCAGAAGCGTCCGTTCGAGCAGCCGGAACATGGCCGCCGGCGTGCCGCATTCCAGCAGACGGTCGCGAAGCGTGCCGGCGGCGCTCCCCCATATCGCCTCGAGCGGAACGTGACCGTTCAGCAGCTCGCCGGCCGGCATGCCGATAAACGGGCGGAGCCCGCCCGGCTTGAAATGGATGCCGACGACCGCGCACGCTCGCGTCGTATCGATCGCGAACCGCCGCGTATGCGGTCCGCAGACGACCGAGCCGCGAAAGCGCAGCTCGCGGCTTTCGAGGTCGAACAATCGGATATCGCCCTCGCGCAAATCGACGACGATTTCGGCCGAACCGTCCGGCAGCGAAAGCTCCCTGGAGTGCGGCGGCAAATACCCCTCCATATGCCAGAAGCAATCGACGAACGGCGCCAGCGGCATGGCCGGCTTGAATCGGGTAACCTTCATCGTTTCGTTCGCGACCGATGCGTTGCGTCCGCGATGGGGACGTGTCGCGCTCTCCTTTCCCTCGTAAATCGGTAACTTTATTGTACCGAACTTCGACGCGCCGGCATAGGGGACGCGCTGCGCAAACAAAAACGGCCGGTCGCGAAATACGCCGGCTTCGGCCCGTTTTCGCGCCCGCCCGAACAAGTCCGCGTCTCCCGCGATCGCTCTTTTCCGGCGGCGGCCGCAAGCCCGGCGCGGCGAGTCGGGTGCATAGCGGCGATCGCCGCCGCATATACTGCAACGATTTGAAACCGGCCTACGGCCCGGCGCAAGGAGGAGCAGCCATGATCATCATGCTTGACGGGAGCACCCCGGCTCGGCCCGGCAACTTGTCCGCCGCGGAGCGGGACGTGTACGATCAGAAAAGCCGCAGCCCGACGACGTTCCGCTATGCGTCGGAGGAAGAGCTGCTGTTCGAGCTGCGGCTGCGGGCGGCGATCGTGGAAGCGGCCGCCGGCCTGGATCGCAGCGGCGCGGGCTTCGCCACGTTCGGCAAATCGCGCGCGAACCGGACCTTTTGGAGCCGAATGGACAACGGCGGATTTTTGCTGAAAAGCGGCGCTCTCCCTTCCGCGGCGATCCGCGACATCTACGCGAACGGGGGCGCGTACGCGTTCGAATGCGCCACGGCCATCGTCATCGTCCTGTACAAGGCGGTGCTGGAGACGATCGGCGACCGAAACTTCAACCGCCTGTTCGGCAATCTGCAGCTGTATTCGTGGGAACACGATTCCGACATGCCGCTCGTGACGCAGGACAATGCGCGGGAGTCGTTCGCCGGGGACGTGCTCTATTACAAAAACCCGGACTACAATCCGAAAACTCCGGAGTGGCAAGGGGAAAATGTCGTGAAAATGCCGGGCGGCAAGCTGTTCGGCCACGGCATCGGCATCGTCGGCGAAGCGGAAATCATCCGCCATCTGAACAATCACCGGAAGCCGGGCAGCCAAGTGTCCGCCTACTTGTTCCATCGGACGACGTATCCGAATTTCAACGCCATCCTGTACGAAATGCGGTCGGGGACCGGAAGCGCCCCGCTCGACCGGCCTTGGCCGGGCGGCTGGATCGCGGGGCGAATCGGCTCGCGAACGAGGCTGTACATGCTCGCCTGAGCCGGCTCCGGGGCGCCGAGACGCCGAGACGGCCTACGGCTTGGCGGCGGCGTTGCGGAACCGGATGATCGAGAAATCGACCGAAGACGCGACGACCCTCTCGCGGATCGGATGAAGGGACGGCGTGAACCGCAGCTCCAGTCCCGCGCCGAGCAGCTTCCCGAGCAAATCGCCGACCGGCTCCACCCGGAGCGGCGCTACCGTTTCCGTCGAAACGTAATAGCCCGCCGAGCCGTCCATCTGAACGAAGGAATCGCCCGCGAATGTGTAGACGTACAGCTCGCACCCGCGGATCCGGTCCAGCCAGCCGCTCTCGACGACGGCGATTTTCGGCGCGGCCGTGTCCGCGAAAAACGACCGGGCGTCCTCCTCCGTCGTCCAGCCGGCCTTCCAGTAAATGACTCTCGGGCAATCCCGGGGAAAAAAATAATGCGGGCTGCGCTCCCGGTCGAGCGCAAAGACGACCGGCGGCAAATGCGGAAACGCCGGCGCCGGTCTCGGCCGGAATTGGGCAATATCGGGCTCCTCGCTGAAATGGTACAGCTCCATCTGGAAACACCGCCTGTCGCGCGTATTCGAAACGTTACCAACATACCCCGGCCCGGCGCGCAGCGTAAGAGAAAAAATCGTTTAAAGAAAAGCTTCCGGTCGAAGCCTCCCGATGATGTACACTCGTGTTTTAGCGGCAGCGAAAAAAGCCGCCTTTGCGGCGGCTGCACGGCTACTGCTTTTTCGGCGTCCCCTGGAACGCGATCTCGGCCGTCACCGGATAATGGTCGCTCGGAAACTGTCCGCCCTCGCTGAACGTAACGACCTCGCTTCGCGCCACGCGCACGTCCCCGCGATATAAAATCCAATCGATCGTTTGTCCGCTCCCTCCGCCTTTATAGCCGTGGAACGTGCCGACGTTTTCGTTTACTTTCGCGGCGGCGTCCCGGACCGCGTCCTTCAGCTTCCCTTCGGCGGTCAAAATGCGGTACGGACCGCTGCCGACGGCTGCGTTGAAATCGCCGGTCAGCAGTACGGGCGCGTCCTCCCCGAACTCGCCGATCGAACGGGCGATCAGTCCCGCGCCCAATTGGCGGGCCGCCTCGGACTGATGATCGAGATGCGTGTTCACGGCGTAAAACCTATGTCCCGTCGTCCGATCCTCGAACAGCACCCAAGTCGCCATCCGCGGATAGCTGTTGCCCCAGCTTTTCGAGCCGGGCACGTCCGGCGTATCCGACAGCCAGAAATGGCGCTGCCGCAGCGGCTTCAGTCTCGCCTCGTTGTAAAAGATCGCCATGTACTCTCCTTGCCCGCCGCGGTCGCGGCCTTCCCCGATCCACTTGTACCCGGGCAGCGCCGACTCGAGATCGGTCAATTGGCTTCGGATCCCTTCCTGCGTGCCGAGCAGATCGGGCTTCTCGCTTTGAATAAGCGCTTTCGCAACCGACAGCCGCTTCGCCCACGGGTGATCGTCCTTCGCGGCCGCCGTCCGCAAATTGAAGCTCATCACCTTCAACGCAGCCGCGTTCGCATTCGCCGGCCGTTCCTTCGAGCATCCGCCCGCGGCGGTCGCCGCGCAAATGCCGAGCATCATCGTACATACGATCGCTGCTTTCGCTTTCATCACGTTCCCGTCCTCCGTCGTCCGCGTCATAAGGATGATTTGGCCGCCTCGGCCGCAATGAGTTTGTCCGCTTCCTCCTGCGCTTCCCGGAGCGCGGTGTTTATATCTTTCTTGTTCGTCCCTACGTTCGTGCCCGCTTTATTGACGAGGCCGGACACCGGCACGTCGTAATCGGAAGGGTTGACGGCGGCCGATTTCGTTTTGAGCGCCGCGGTCAAGTTTTTCCCCTGCATCACCTTCAAATTTTCGCCGAAGCGGGCTTTCATCCCGGCGTTGTCGAGCGCGGTCATGCGTGCGTTTTTCGTCATTTCGAGCTGGTTCGCTTCCGATGTCACGTAGCGGATCATATCGAACACGAGCTCTTTATGCTTGCTCGTCGGAGACACCATCATCAGGTGGAAATCGACCCTGCGCCCGATTCCCGGGGCGGACGCAAAGCTCGGGTACGTCGTCATGTCCCAGTTCATCGGCTGCCCTTTCTCGGCCAGCTCGGTCAGGTTGCCCAGGGCGGAATCCGCCCAGTTCGTATACATCGCCGACGTCTGCTCCGTGAAAAACGTTTTCGTGTCCGTCGGCAGCTTGTCGCCGTCCAGCATGCCCGGCACGTCGTAAAACCGCTTGACGACGTCCAGCACGCTCCGCCACGCCTCCGTGTCGAGCGTCGCCTTCTTCGTCTTGTTGTCCGCGTACGACAGAGCGAGCTGGTCGCCGAACTGCTTCGCCACGGGCGGCACGATGCCGCGGTACTGGACGCCGCCTTCCGAGCGGACCAGCTTTTTCTGCAGCTCGATGATGTCGTCCCACGTGGTCAGCTCTTTCGGATACGAAACGGCGAATTTGTCGAAAATGTCTTTGTTGTAAAACAGCGGGGCGAAATTGAGCGAGAACGGGATCGCGTATACGCCGCCGTCATCGTTGTATTTGGCCAAGGCGTCCAAAATGACCGGATCGAACCGCTTCATGTCGAACCCGCTTTTCGCGATCAGGTCGTTCAAATTTTGCTGCAGCTTCAGCTGTTTGAAGATCGGCAGCGAATAATTGCTCGTATAAATCAGATCCGGGTTTTCCCCCGCGGCGATGATGTTTTCGGCGGACAACGGTCCGGTCAGTCCGCTATAGAGCGGCTTCAGCGTTACGTTCGGAAACTTCTTCTTGAGCGGCTGGACGAAAAACTGGTCGAATTCCTTGTCGCTCAGTCCCGCGTAAAACCGGTAAAACGTCAGCGTAATCGGCTCGGTCATGACCGGCTTGTCCGCGTCGTCGGCCGGCCCGCCCGCTTGGCCCGTATGTCCCGTCCCGCCGGTTTGGGCGGGCCCGCTCCCTTCCTCCGTCTTGCCCGCGCACCCCGCCAAAGCTCCGGCGAGCAGCAGCAGCAGCGCCAGAGCGGCCTTCTTTTTGTCGCACGCATTCGTCAATTTGTTCCCCTCCCGAATATCGACTGGAATGAATGATATCCATAATTGTACCTGTCGTTGCTTAACGGGAGAATAAACGATATATTCGAATGTATACACTATATTGCCGTTCTTGCTTGTTTGGGGAAAGGGGAGCGGGCATGAGCCAAGAAGTGCTTTTATGCGGCTATTCGTATCATACGAACCGGTTTCGCCAATCGCATTTGGCGCCCGGGCTGCACTGCTATTTGATCCGGCTGCAGACGGAAGGCGCCTGCACCGTGCTGGCGGAAGGCCGGGAGCTGCGGCTCGAAACCGGGGATCTGCTCATGCTGAGACCGGGAACCGCATACGAGGTGCGTGTCGAGGAGGCGGCCGACGCTTCGGCGGGAAGGGGCGCGAAAATCGTCAGCGGCGACTACTATTTATTTTGCCAGGGCGACTGGATGGACGAGTGGTGGTCCCGCTCCCCGAAGCCGCTTCCGGCGCATATCGAATTGAACGAAGCGCTGCTGTCGTTATGGAAACAGCTGATCGTGGAGAAATGCCGCATCCAATCGGACAGCGGCGAGCTCATGTCGTATTTGCTTCGGGCGCTCTGCCTGCAGCTCGACCGGGCCGTCTTCGATCATCATCCTTCGTACAGCCGCTCCTATACGGCGGCGCGCATGAAACGGTTCGTCGAGGCGCACGCCATCGAGACGTTCAAGGTCGACGATTTGGCCAGGCACGTCGGGCTCAGCCCTTCCCGGGCCGCCCATTTTTTCAAAGAGTATTACGGCAAAACGATCATGCAGTACGCGCTGGAAATCCGGCTGTCGGGGGCCGTCGACCGGATGAAATATACGCCGATGACGCTCGCGCAAATTTCCGACAGCTGCGGCTTCAAAAGCTACACGTTTTTCCACCGGGCGTTCAAGCAAAAGTACGGCGTTTCGCCGACCGCTTTCCGCATCGGACAGTCGGGCGAAAATCGGCCCGGCGGCTCTTCCCGTCCGGAAAACGCGGCGCGCTAGCTCCGCTGCGCATACACTATACTGCTGCGTGCGGCAGAGGGCGGCTCCCCGCCCCCCCTTGCAATCCGATAGACAAAGCGCGGGCGTTCACCGGTTTGCCGGTATTCCGCATGCGTCCGCGGCCCGCGCGTAAATCGCCGCCAGCTCGTCCCGCCGCACCAGCTCGGGGTTGTGCTCGAACGTAATGTGAAACCCGTTGTTTCGCTCCGCCAAATAGCGCAAATAGCGGTAGGCGTCCCCGCAGTCGTCGTCCTCGTCATGCGCCTCCCGCACCGGCAGGTGATGCTTGAACGTATCGCCCTCGTAGCGGACGTTGCTGTAATGGACCAGGTAAACGCTCGGCGCCAGCTTGTCCAGCCACTCGTACGGGTCGAAGCCGCCGAACGCCCGCTTCGTTACGTCGAGCCGCGCCGTATCGACGACCAGCCGGATGTCCGGATGGCGCGCGAACATATCGACGACGATATCCTCGTAATCGCCGAAAAAGTCGTGCTCCAGCAGGATGCGCTGCTTGCGGCGGCGCTGCAGCTCCGCCAGCTCGTAAAACAGCCGCTCGGAAATGTCGCGGAACGCGGCGCGCGGCAGCCGGTCGTATCCGTAACGGACGGACGCGTCGGGCAGCTTCGCGAACGGCTTGCGGATCGGCGGCTGAAAGATCGGATAGAACGGATAATGGTACAATACGTAGTCGGCGCCGTAACGGGAAGCGAGCTCGGCTTCGCTCTCGACCTGTTTCATCGCTTCGCGACGCTCGGACGCGTCCGGCGAATTGAGCCGCGGCAGCTTGTAGCCGTCGCGCCCGTTCAAAATCGGCCCGTGGACGCCGAACCGCAAGCCGCGCTCCTCGCAAAACGTTTGCAGCTCCGCAAGCCGGGCCTCGTTTTCGTACAGGCATATTTCCAACCCGTTCAAGGCGTCGGTCCGGTACCGCTCCCAGCTTTCCCGGTTCAGCTCGTGCCACATGCCCATCTGCAATCGTCTCATATCGGGGCCCCCATCGACTCGGATCAAAAAACGGCTGCTTCAACAATAGGACGCCGCAGCCCGTATTTCGGTTGCTTCCCCGGTTGAACGCACCGTTTCGGAACTATACTATAGGGAGAGAAGCCTTGGAGCATGCCGGGGAACAATCAGGAGGGACGCGCATTGGACCGCATCGCGACGCAAGTGCCGTACGGCTACGAACCGCCCGGCGAAACGACCAAAGGAACGCTGTTCGTATACGACAGCTTCAATATTCCGGAGGATGAAGAGGACGCCGCCATGGCGGCGGACGGCGGGCTCGGCGCACGCGGGCTCGGGCTGCTCGCCGATTGGGCGGAGCGACGGTTCGTCGCCCGCATCGCGCTGTACGTTCCGCACGAAGAAACGCTCAAGCGGATGGGCGTCCGCTACCCGGCACCGATGTACAAGCGGGAGGAGGCGCTTCGCGAAGCCGTCCGGCGGCTGAACGTCTCGGTCCCGCTCGATGTCGACGTCTGGGAGCGCAAGCGCAAAAAATATACGCCGATGGACACGGCGCTGCGGTATATGGGCGAACGCTATGCGGCCCCCTATTTCGTCGGGCTGTCCGGGGCGTACGCGAACCGGTTCGCCTCGTATCACGGCTTCGAGGATTGGATTCGCAAAGTGCGGCTCGTTGTCGTCCAGCCGGACGATTCCCGCTTCGCGCCGCATCCGCTGCTGCGCAAGCACGAGAGCCGCTGGAGCCTCGTCACGGCGCAGGAGCGCTGACGGCGAAGCGGAGCGGCTGCCGACGGCGCCGGGAAGGAGGAAAAACCGGGCAAGCGGCGCGTACCCGCATCCCGTGCTCCTCCGCTTCCGCCGCTTCCGCCGTCGTTAAGATGCTTTTGGGCATCGGCTTCCGAAACGTAACGGACGCCACAGCGCTTTTTTTCGCGAAAATCGGCCGTTTTGAAAACATAACCGGACACCATTGCACTTATTTGCTCCGAACCGCCGTCCAAGAGGGGGTTTTTCGCCCAATAGCTGCGCCTGAGTCCGTTACAAAAAAAATAGGCCCAAAATAGGCTCAATAGTGGCCGCCATGTCCGTTAGACTTTTGGAGCTTGGGGCCAATTCCGCCGACGCCCCATGCTCGCCCCCCGCTCCAACTCCCGACGACGCCGGCGCAGTTCATACAAGCCGATATCGCCGTTCCCACCGCAGGCAGCAGGAAACCCGCTCGGTTTTGGCGCTTAAGCGAAGGTTGGGACGGACGGTCATTCTGAGCAAACGATCCTTTTGGGTTGTGCCGAAACGGCAGCGGGCGGGAAGCAAGATGGAAATACTCCCGCTATTTTCCGTCATTTCCCGTTACCGGGCAAAACAACGGGAAAACGTCCCGCTAAGTTTGTCCAAACCGCGCTTTTCGCCGATACTACGCCATTTTAACTGGAGCTTCTCCCGGTATTTCGACACGATGCCTATAGGAAAGCGAGTGAACAGGAGGTTTTCCCGTTCGTTCGATTCCAGCGGCCCGGCAGGATTCGGATCCGTCGGACGTGGAAACGAAGGCGCTGCTTGCCGCATCCTTTCGCGTACATATTCAGTCATCCGAACCGCGAGATCATCAAAAAGGAACCCGAAAAGCTATAAACTCTTTACTACAACGAAAAACGGCGATAGCGGAACGAATCGTTCCGTCGTCGCCGTCTTTCCGTCAGTTCAGCTCGTCCTTCAGCAGCTCCTTGAATACCGGAGTCAACGTGTCCGCCATCCGCAAAAAGCCGAGGTCGGTCGGATGGACGCCGTCGACGGTGCATTCGTTGTAGCTGTCCGTGCCGAGCAGCGCCGTGCCGTCGAAGAAATGGACGTTCGCGTCGCCCTGCCGGCGATACATGTCGACCGTCTCCATCTCCACCCGCTTCATATCGAGCCGCTTTTGCAGCAGCGCGGGCTCGAACCGCTCGCGGGCGTACTGGATTTTCGACACGACCAGGATCGGCACGTCCGGATGCGCCTCGCGGTAAATGCGGATAAATTCGGGCAGCGTCTGGCGCATCAGCTCCACGTCGACCGCATTCGCCTCGTAATCGAGCACGAGCAGCGCGGGATTCGCGATTTCGGTCAGCACGCGGGCGACTTCCGGCTCGCCGCGGCCGTTGCCGGAGAAGCCCAAATTGACGAATTCGAGCGGGATGCGGCGGCTCAAAATGTTCGTATACGCCATCCCCGGCCGCGTCGCGCAGCCGCCCTGCGTGATGGACGTGCCGTAGACGACGACTTTTTTGCCGGTACGGTACGGAAGCGGCGCCTTCAGCTCGCTGCCCGGCTCGATCCCGATCTGCACCTCCTGCACCCCTTGGTACAGCGGGAAATTGAGCGTTACGTGGCGAAGCTCGCGATGCGGATATTCGTAAAAAACGTGTTCGTACGACAGCTGCGAATGGTCGTACCGTACCGTACCGAAATATTGCTGATCGCCCGGCTCGCCGATATACAGGTCGAATCCGCACTGCCCGGTCGCCGGCATATGGTACATGCCCGCCTTCCCGGCCAGCTTCACGCGGATGGCCAGCTTCGGCGAATCCGTTTGGAACATGATTTGCCCGCCCGCGGTCGAATTGGCCAATTGGTTGACCGCCGGAGGGATGGCGTGCTTCGGCCGGAGCGGCAGCCTCCGGTACGCTCCGTCCTGGCCGAACCACGGAAAGCCAGCCAGGCGGAACGGCGCTTCCTTCGGAGAAAGCCACAGCAGTCCGGTTTCATCGCTTTGTTCCAGCCGCATGTTCGGATCGAGCTTCTGGGCGTCCACCGAAGTCGACGACGACGTTTGTTCCGACATTGCAACAACCTCCTCGAATCGATGCGATATCGGCTCGGGGCCGATATGGAGTAGTCTATGTAAGGGCCGGGCGGTTGCTTTGGCTCGGCTGAGCCTTGCCCGGCGTTTCTTCATTGTACCATAGGCGCCGATAGCAAACGATTACTTTTTTTCGGCGGATCGGACGATTTTTTGCCCGCATAGTTCCGCGGCATGCCGCAACCCGTACGTCGTTCCCGCAGACTAGCGGGACGAAAAACCCCGAAAGAGCCGAAAACGTCTCTTTCGGGGTTTTCTTGCTTGCGCCGGATGGCCGGCCGGGTCGTACGGCGCCTCGCGTTCGGCTCACGGCGCCGCGTTTTCCAGCAGGGCGTTATGTCGCCGACACATCCCGCCCGATTGTCGGCCCGGTTTTATTCGGAAATCCACTTTCGCCCGCACGGCGCCGCCATTTAAAGGCAAGCCGCCGCAACCGCGTTGTGCAGACGGTTCCGAAGACCGGCGACCGACTTCTCCCGCCCGTAAAACACCCGGTTCGTAAGCACGACCGCAAAGCAGTCGAGCGCCGGGTCCATCCATATGCTCGTTCCCGTAAAACCGGTATGACCGTAGCACGAAAGCGACATCAGGTCGCCCGAGGCGTCGAATGAGTCGCCCTTCAGCACCCAGCCGAGGCCGCGATTCGCCGGCAAGCCGGTCGTATAGCTGCGCGTCGCCGCGGCGACGGACGCTTCGCTCAGCAGGCGGCCGCCATTTTCCGTTCGGCCGCGGGCGAGCCACATCATGGCGTACTTCGCCAAATCTTCCGCCGTCGCGAACAGCCCGGCATGACCGCTCACGCCCCCGAGCGCCAAGGCGTTCTCGTCGTGCACCTCGCCCCATTTGTGCCGGCCGAGCGCTTCGTTGTACTCGGTCGCGGCCAGGCGCGGACGGAGCTCCTCCGGCGGCAGGAAACGGGTATCCCGCATGCCGAGCGGGTCGAATACGGATTTGCGGGCCGCCGCGTCGAGCGTTTCGCCCGTCAGCAGCGAGATGATTTCGCCCAGCGTGATAAAGCCGAGATCGCTGTATACCGCTCTCGTCCCCGGCTCGTAATGGAGCGGCTGCGCGAATACGTGCGCCTTGATCTCCTCCGGCGTCCAGCCTTGCGAGTACATGTTGATGTGCGAAATGAGGCCGGACGTATGCGTCAGCAGCTGGCCGACCGTGACCGCCCCTTTGCCTCCTTCGGCAAACGCGGGTATGTACTCCGCCACCGGATCGGCGAGCCGCAGCCGTCCCCGCTCCACAAGCTGGAGCGCGAGCGGAAGCGTTGCGACGACTTTGGTCAAGGAAGCGCAGTCGTAAATCGTATCCGGCCGGGCCGGGATGCCCGCGCCGCCTTCGTCGCCGTCCGCCGCGGCCGCGGGGTGAGCGGCTCCCGCCGCGTGAACGCCCGCGATGCGGCCGCGCCTCCCGACCAGCGCCACTCCGCCCGGCGTATCGCCGCGCGCAACCGCGTCGTCGAGCAGCCGGAAAGCGTCCAGCAGCCGGTCCCCATCCATGTCGGCCTCCGCCGCGTTGTAGCGGCACTTTTGCATCGTCATGTCAACAGGCTCCTCTCTTTTATCGCATTGGGGCACTTCGGCCCGATTTGTATCGGACCGCCGCTTGACCTTGCAATTTATCGCCTTCGGCGATCGAGTACGTTAGGCGCAATAGGGATGCTAGGTTTGGAATCGGTAGTCGTCACCCTGATGCCGATCGCGGCAATCGGAACGAAATCCGCAGCATTAGCGGTACAAATTCTTACAAATTCCCGTTAAAGTAAGCGCCGGAACTTTCGGCAAACGATTAGCGGGAGATTGTCCAGTCCCAAACGCACCCAGATGACGCGAACGGGAAAACATACCGTTAATTCCGGCTTTCGTCCCGGCAGCACCCCGTTTAGATGGAATTCCTAACGCTAATTTACGCCGATCGCGGCAATCGGAACGATATCCGCAGCTTTAGCGGTACAAATTCCCGTTAAAGCGAACGCCTGAGCTTTCGGCAAACGATTAGCGGGAGATTTTCCATCTCACCGTCGCCCAATCTTCGCTTACCGTCAAAACTGCCGTATACTTCCGTCTATATTTCGAATAAGTTCAACGAATCAACTAATCCCCGCATAATCCGGCTAAAATTCCGCATGGCTCCGCCTCATCTTCGCATAGCCCCAAGCCGCTCGCACGAAGCCCGCCGGTTACCCCGGCAGAACCAGCTTACCCATAACGATCGGCTCGGCAAGAGTCCGCCGATTACCCCGGCAGCGCCAGCTTGCCCATAACGGTCGGCACGGCCGCGCCTGTCGCCGACGGCAAATTGTTCGGCAAGCCGAACAAAAAGTTGTTCGCGAACAGCGCGAACGCTACCGCCTCCTTGGCGTCGCTCGACAGGCCGAGCGCCTCCGACGTCGTAATCGCCTGCTCGGGCAGCAGCTCGCCGAGCATCGCCAGCAGCGTGCGGTTGTGGGCGCCGCCGCCGGAGACGATCACTTCCTCCGCAGGCGCGACCGGAAAAACGTACTCGCGGTAGCTTTGCGCGATCGAATGCGCCGTAAACGCCGTAAACGTCGCCACGATGTCGGCGTCCGAAAGCCCGTTCGCCTGCATCCGCGCGATCCGCTCCTGCGCGAACGCTTTGCCGAACAGCTCGCGCCCGGTCGTTTTCGGCGGCCGCATGGCGAAATACGGATGGCTCATCAGCTCCGCCACCGTTTCCGCATCCGCGCGGCCTTCCGCCGCCCACGCGCCGCCGTCGTCATAGCTTCTCGCCCCGCCGGACAGCGTCACGACGGCTTGGTCGATCAGCATATTGCCCGGGCCCGTATCGAAGGCGACGATCCGCTCCGGCAGCGCGCCGGCCGGAATCGCCGTGCAGTTGCCGATGCCGCCGATATTTTGCAGGATGCGCCCCTTCGTTTCGTCGCGGAACAAAATGAAGTCGGCGTACGGCACGAGCGGCGCGCCCTGCCCGCCGACGGCCATGTCGGCGGTGCGGTAATCGCCGACGACCGGCTTGCCGGTCCGCTTCGCGATGACCGAAATATCGCCGATCTGCAGCGTCGAACGGACGAGCGACCAGTCCGCCGCATCCGCGACCGGAATATGCCATACCGTCTGCCCGTGCGAGCTGATCAAGTCGATATCGTCCATGGCAATCCCCGCGTCGGCGGCCGCCCGTACCGCGGCGTTCGCGAACACCTCGGCGATGTAAAAGTTCATGCCGCACACTTTGGCCACGTCCGAATGCTCCACGCTGCAAAGCTCCTTCAGCTTCTCGCGCAGCTTGTCTTCGTACGGCACCGACGTAAACCCGACGAGCTCCGCCTTCGTCTCCGGCCCGTTGCCGCCGACCTTGACGACGGCCGCGTCGACGCCGTCGAGCGACGTGCCGGACATAAGGCCGATAATAAGCCGGCTCGGCTTGTTGATCAAATTCGCGATCATCGCGCTTCCACGCTCCTTCCCGTGCCGGCCGGACAGCTCGCGTCGACGGCGACCGGCAGACGGCCTTTCGTCGCGATTTGCCCGGTCAGCGCCTTCGCCGCCGATTGCAGCGCCAGCGGCCGCGATTCGTACGTCGCGAGGAACGCGGAAACTTGCGGAAACGCCGCGATGTCGTACGGACTCCGCAGCGCGACGACAATCGGCTTCGCTCCTTGCTCCATCATACCACGAACGAGCGCCGATTGGTCGGGGCGCAGCGAGGCGTTGTACGTGCCGACGACGACTTGGCCGAAGCCGCCGCCGACCGCCAGCCCGATCAGCTCCGCCGCCTTGGCGCCGACCTCGTCCAGGGCGACCGTCCGCTCCTCGACCGGGACGCCCTGCGCGGCGATCGCCTGGCCGAGCGTGACCGGCAGGTCGACGGACTCGTCGACCTCCGACACCGCGCCGGCCAGCACGCTGACGACGAGCGTCCGCTCGCGGCGGAGCGGCAGCGCGCCGGCGTCCGCCTTGACGAGCGTGACGCCCGCTTCGCTGATGCGCCGCGCCGTCTCGCGGTGCGCCGGGCTGCCGACGCCGCGGAACGCTTCGCCCGCGAAGTACGCCTCGTCCGCCGCCGTCGTCACCGCTTCCGCCGTCACGCCGCGCCTCTGCTTCATCGCGAGCAGGCGCGCGACGGACGCGTCGATGCGCGCCTCGCCGAGGCGGCCCGCTTCGACGGCGGCGGCGATCGCCTCGATCGCGCCCTCCTGCAAATCGTGGCGGTGGCTGATCAGCACGCAGTCCGCGCCCGCCTCCACGGCCATGACGGCGGCCGCGACCGTGCCGTAATGATCGGCGATCGCCTTCATCTCCATACAGTCGGTCATAATGACGCCGCCGAAGCCGAGCTCCTCGCGCAGCAGGCCGGTCAGGACGGCGCGGGACAGCGTAACCGGCAGCTTCTCCGATTCGAACGCCGGAAAATAGATGTGCGACGACATGATCGCGTCGATGCCCGTTTCGATCGCCCGGCGGAACGGCGCCAGCTCGACGCGGCCGATCCGCTCGCGGCTATGCGATATCGTCGGCAGGTCGAGATGCGAGTCGACGTCCGTGTCGCCGTGTCCGGGAAAATGTTTCGCCGTCGCGCTCACGTTCGCCTCCTGCAGGCCGCGAATCGCCTGGGCGCCGAATTCGGCGACGAGCTCCGGCGATTCGCCGTACGACCGAACCCCGATGACCGGGTTGTTCGGGTTGACGTTCACGTCGAGCACCGGCGCATAGTTCAAATTGACGCCGAGCGCGCGAAGCTCCTTGCCCGTAATGCGCGCGGCATCGTACGCGGCCCGCGCGTCGCCGCCGGCGGCGATCGCCATATTGCCCGGCATGAGCGCGACGCCCTCCGTCAGCCGGGCGACCATGCCGCCCTCCTGATCGATGGCGATCGTCAGCGGCGGCACACCCGCTTCCAGGGCGATGCGCTGCAGCTCCGCGTTCATCGCCGCCACCTGCCGGACGTCCCGCACGTTGCGGGCGAACAGGATGACGCCCCCGATATGCCGCTCCCGGATCAGCCGGGCGATATCCTGGCTCGGCTCCAGGCCGTGGAAGCCGCAATGAATCATTTGCCCGATCTTCTGCCGCAGCGTCATCGCGGACAGCCGCTTCCGGATCGCGTCGCTTTCCGTCGTCTTTGCGTTCAAATCGTTCTCCTCCCTTTATCTAGAGCAAAAACCGCCCAAACGAGTTCGAGCGGCTAATCCCATGTTCATGTTCCGTCAGTCGGATCGATTGTCGCGCGCGCGCGTGCGCCCGCCCGAGCCGGCGGGCGACCGGCTTATCGCCCTACGGCCGAAACGGCGTCGAACCGTTCGCCCGGACGCGCTTCCGGCTCCGCCTTCGAACGCGAGCCGTCCTCGCCGTCCTCCTCCTCGGGCCCGGCCAGCACGTTCGCCGTGACGAGATTGGCGTAGATGCCGTACATGCCGAGGAACAGACAGCCGAAGCCGATAACCGTAATGCCGAGCAGCACGGTCAAGCTGATCAGCTGCACGAACGCCCCGATCGTATAGCCGGGATGGCGCAAAAACAGCTTGACGCTTCGTCCGATCGCGGCGAATGCGCCAATGCCTTCCTGCACGATCAGCGGGAGCGCGTAAATTTGCGAAACGAACACCATCGCGACGAAATACGTCTGGAAAATGGCGAGCGCCAAATGAAGCGTTCCGCTTTTCCCTCCGTAATACCACCACGTCGAAACGATGATCAATATAAAGATCGAATAGACGAGGGCGAGCACGATCGACGGCAGCAAATGCTTCCAGGCGCCGGCGAACAGCTCCCGCACTTTCAGCCGCCCGCTTTTCCCCGTCCGGTGGCTCGCGTACAGCGCCCCGGCGCAAAGCGGTACGAACACGAACGGCAGCACGAACAGCGATATTCCGATCGGCGCGAAAAAGACGAGCGGAACGAGCAGAACCGCCCCCGCGACGCTGAGTATCGCCACAGGCACGATGTCCTCGTACACCCGCTTGGCCGATTGGACGACGATATAGCTTAATTTGCGCATCCCGATTCTCCCTTCGCGCATACGTTCGTTTTGGCCTTCGGCGGCCGCCGGACCGGACGTTAACGGAACCGAATTCCGCTAACGACCGGAATCGACCGCCCTTTTCGGGGCATAACGGAACGAAATTCCGCCAACAGGCCCGAATCCGCGGCCCCGGTTATCGAATGACGATCCGCTGCTCCGTCTCCGGATCGAAGAAATGCATTTTGCCGCGGTCGAAAATGAACTTGATCGTCTGGCCGAGCCGCACGTCCGTTTCCGGGTTGACGCGCGCCGTCACCATCCGCTCGCCGACGCGGAAATAAAGCAGCGTTTCCGCGCCCAGGTTTTCGATCACCTGCACGGTCGCGTTCATCGCGTTCGCGTTCGGGACCGACATTTTTTCCGCGAACACTTCGTCGTAAATATGCTCCGGGCGGATGCCGAGCGTAATTTTTTGGCCGTCGTACGCCTTCAGCGACTTCGCCATCGCCTCGGTCAGCTCGAACGAGGCGCCTTCGACGTGTACCTTGCCGCCCTCGACGCGGGCGTCCATAAAGTTCATCGCCGGAGAGCCGATGAAGCCGGCGACGAACATGTTTTGCGGCTCGTTGTACAGCACGGACGGCGAAGCGATTTGCTGCACGCGTCCTTTGTTCATGACGACGATCCGCTCGCCGAGCGTCATCGCTTCGACCTGGTCGTGCGTGACGTATACGATCGTCGCGCCCAGCCGCTTATGCAGCTCGGCCAGCTCGACGCGCATTTGGACGCGCAGCTTCGCGTCCAGGTTCGACAGCGGCTCGTCGAACAGGAACACCTGCGGGTCGCGCACGATCGCGCGGCCGACCGCCACGCGCTGGCGCTGCCCGCCGCTCAGCTCCTTCGGCTTGCGGTCGAGCATTTCGTTCAGCCCGAGAATGTTCGAGGCTTCCATCACTTTGCGTTCGATTTCGTCCTTCGGCCGCTTCAAGTTTTTCAGGCCGAACGACAAGTTTTCTTTGATCGTCATGTGCGGATACAGCGCGTAATCCTGGAACACCATGGCGATGTCGCGGTCTTTCGGATGCAGGTTGTTGACGATCCGGTCGCCGATGATGATATCGCCGCTCGACTGCGTCTCGAGCCCCGCGATCATGCGCAGCGACGTCGTTTTGCCGCAGCCGGACGGACCGACGAAGACGACGAACTCTTTATCTTGAATGACGAAATTGGAATCGGCCACGGCCGTGAACGTTCCACGCTTTTCGTCGTGATATTCTTTGACGACATTTCTGAACTCGACTTGAGCCATCTTATACCCTCCTGAACGTTTTGCGGCGAGCAAAACTTACTTCGTAAGCGACTGCTTTCATAGATTGAACCGACCGGCAACTTGGAGGGACTTTTTATCCTTTGACCGCCCCGATTGTAATACCCTGCAGGAAATATTTTTGCAGCGAGAAAAACAATACCATCATCGGCAGCGCGCCGATCGTCGCCCCGGCCATAATCGCGCCGTAGTCCGTCGCTTCGGCGAACCGGAAGCTGGCGAGACCGACCTGAATCGTGCGCATCGGATCCGTCTGCGTCACGAGCAGCGGCCAGAAGAAATCGTTCCAGGTCGCCACGAACGTGAAAATCGCCAAAACGGCAAGGCCCGGCTTCGCCATCGGCAAAATGATTTTGCGGAAAATGCCGAACTCGCTGCAGGCGTCGATGCGCGCCGCATGAATGAGCGAAGTGGGCAAGGTGGACATGTACTGCTTCATCAGGAATATGTTGCCTACCGTTACGATCGACGGCAGTATGACAGCTGTATACGTATCGGCCAAATCCAGCACGTTGATGACCAACACGTAAAGCGGAATAAGCGTAACTTGGGCCGGGATCATCATCGTACTGAGCAGCACCCAGAAAATCGTATTGCGCCCCGGAAATTTCAGCTTCGCGAACGCGTACCCGGACAAAGAAGCGAGAAACACGTTCGTGACGGTCACGATCGAAGAAATGAGCAAAGAGTTGAACAGCCAGCGAAGCGCGTTCGTTTTCGTGAAAAATCGTTCGTAAGGCGCCAAAGACCAAATGCTCGGCCACATTTGCGGCCGGAACGAAGCCGACGATTGCGAATCCTGGAACGAACCGATCACCATCCAATAAAGCGGGATGATCGTGATTACGACCCATAACAGTAGAACGGCCGCCGCGATGCTTATAAAAACGACTTTGGATTGCTTGGACATAGCGACCGCCTCCTCAATATTCGATGTCCGACGAAAAATATTTGAACTGGATGACCGACACGAGAATGATAATGCCCGCCAGCACGAACGACTGCGCCGAGGCCAGCCCGAAATCGTAGAAGTTGAACGCCGACTGATAGATCAAGTAGGCGATCGTCGTCGTGGCGTAGTTCGGTCCGCCGGATGTCATCAAATAGACGCTGATGAACACCTGGAACGACGTGATGACGCCGGTTACCATCAAATACAGCGTCGTCGGCTTGAGGAGCGGCCACGTAATTTTCGTAAATTTCGTCCACCCGCTGGCGTGGTCGATGTCCGCCGCTTCGTAGAGCGATTTCGGAATGCCGCCCATCGCCGCCAGGTACAGGATGATGCCGCTGCCGTGCGCGCCCAGCACGTTCATGAGCATGAGCGAATACAGCGCGATGTTCGATTGTCCGAGCCAGACGACCGGGTCGAGACCGAACAGGCCGATGACGCGGTTCATCAATCCGGAAGCGGTCGGGTCGAAGATGGCCAGCCATACGAGCGAAATCGTCACGCCGGAGGCGACGGCGGGCAAATAGAGCGACGCTTTGAAAAACGTTTGCCACCCGTTTTTCATTTGGAAAATGAAGAACGCCAAAATGAACGTGATGGCGATATTGACCGGAACCGTGCCGATCGTGAAAATGACCGTATTTTTGATCGACTTCCAGAAGACGTTGTCCTTGATCATGAACGCGTAGTTGTCGAACCCGATCCATTTGGACTGCATGACGTTGTACTTTTGGAAGCTCATCATAAAGGCCGATATGACCGGATAAAACGTAAACAGCAAAAAGAGGAGTACCGGGGCTAAAATGAATACGTACGCCCAGCCGTAATCTTTCCAAAACTGAACGAACTTCGTATTCGGCGCCTTCGGTCCCGGTATCGCTCCGACCGATTTGTTATCCATTGCCGTCCTCCCAACTGGTCCCCCGAAAGTGAAGAGAACCTTCGTAGCTTATTCCGATTACTTTCGGGGGAGCCCCCCTTCTTTCACCCCAAAAAGTGAAGCTTGTTCTTGGAGCGTATTCCTATTACTTTTCGGGGACCCCGAAACCATTCCCCCGAAAGTGAAGAGAACCTTCGTAGCTTATTCCGATTACTTTCGGGGGAG
>NZ_JARBDC010000037.1:0-15855 GCF_036577625.1 Paenibacillus sp. GYB003
GAGGAACAGAAGGAGCCAGAAACGTTCGTTCACAATCGAAAAGTTCAACCTGTTCCTGAGCCGAAACCCGCTGCCGCAGCCTAAGATAAAGGTAAATCTCTATTCAAGCAAGGTCTGAGCGAAAAAATTGTAAATGGTGAAGTGAAGAGCCGTATGCGTGAATTGCGCACGTACGGATCTGTGAGGGGCAAGGGGCTCAAGCCGCGAAAGGCGAGGCCCCACCTACTCGACTATTTGGCGAAAAAACCCCTTTTGGACGACGGTTCGGAGCCAATAAGCGCAGGTGGTGTCCGTTTCGATCGGAAAACGGCCGATTTTCGCGAAATAAGCGCCGTGGCGTCCGTTACGTTTCGGAAGCCGACGGTTTGCGCTCATCCTCGAAATACGTCGATAGAAACTTTCCTTCGCCACGATAGATTTCGCCGGCCGCCGGCATCCATAGGGAAGTTCTAATTTCCCATTAAAGGAGAATCGACTATGACGGCCATTCAAACCGCGAAAACGAGCGCAGTACCGGATTTGTACTATGACGGCGGAGAAATCGACGTATTGTGGGACAACCACGATCCGGCCATCGATTGGTACGTTACGCATATGGGCTGGGAAGTCCGGCGAAAGGAATTATGGTGGCCGGATCAGCGCATCCGGAAAGGGAGAATGACCCATCTCGGTTACGGTACGTGGCTCAATTCCGTCATAACCGCGCAAAGGCTGCCGTTTCATTATGCCGAGAGAGGAAGCGTCGACCCGCATATCCGATGGTGCTGGAGAACGAAGCAGCTGCAAAAAACGCACGATCGTTTCACTGCAAACGGGATTCGGGTCACGGACATTTACACCGGTCCGGACGGCAAATCGTATTTCGACTTTTGGGCGACGGCGGAAGGGACGCGGCTTACGGCGGAAGGGGACGATACGATCCGGGGCGCGGGCTTCAAGCCGTCTTGCACGCGGATCGGGGTCCGCGATTTGCGGCTTGCCGGGAAATGGTACAACGAATTCGTCGGCATGAACATGGTGGAGGATCGCAGCGAGGACGGCTATCTCGTCATGTCGCTGCTGGAGAACCATTCCGAATCCGGACGGTCGCTCTGGATTTTGGAGCAGCTCGCCGCCGACGCTTATACGGGCCAAATCGACGGGCCGATCCGCCCGCTTACGCTGATCAAAGAGCGCGACTCTTTTTTTGCGTATCATCGATGGTTGACCGACAACGGCGTCGAATGCGGAGACGTCGGGGGGCATTTGGAAAAAGGCAGAGTGCTGTTTCATTTTTACGATCCGGACGGCAACCGCTTTAACGTGTCGTATTGCTGACGGGCGGGTGACGATCCTTGGCGGCGGCCGCGGACGCCGAAGCTGTTCAATGCGCCCGGCGTTTGGTATCATAGGAGTATAAACCGGTATGTGGATACCCGCAAAGCCATATGGAGTGACCGCCATGAATATGAACTACTACAATACGTTCATTACGATCGCGCCCGATTGCCCGGCCGCCGCCGCCACGGTGCCGCCGGATAAGAAGGACGGCAAGACGAAGGCCGGAATCGAATTCGAGCTCGTTGCGAACCAACCGTACGTCTACACGCAGGAAGATTTGCTGTTCGAGGTGCACGTCCGGCATAAAGGGATACCGCCCGAGGAGCTGGAAGCCAAAGGGACGCAAATCCGCGACGAATTTTTCCAAAAGCCGATGGCGTGCATGCGCGCTTCCATGCTGCCGAAAAAATACGGCTGGGGCATTCATTTCAACGCCGAAGGGAAAATGGCGCTCGTGCCGATGGAGTCGGCCGAGTATCGGGAATTCGCGGAAGGCGGTCAAGGCGTCAAGGTGCTGGCCGCCATGCGCAGCAGCAGGGGGAAATAGCGCCGCAGGCGAAATCGAATCCAACAAAACCCGCGCATCGATCGATGCGCGGGTTTTGCGTTTAATGCGAAACCGCAAGCCGCTCCTCGGGCGCCTCGGCTTCGGTCGCGGGCTTGAGCCTGTCGCGGCCCATCGCGAACGCCGCGGCTACCGCCAGCACGGCCGGAACGAGACTCCAGGCGAACGTGACGGCGATCGACGACGACAGCCCATCGGCGATTTTGCCGAGCACCTGGTCGGGAATTTGAGCCCGCGCCGCCGGCGACAGCAGCGAATGCGGGTCGCCGATATTCAAGTTCGCTCCCGCTGCGGAAGAGCCGCTCTCCGCGAAGGCGTCGGTCAGTCGACGGGTCAGGGCGTGGCTTTGAACGATGCCGTATACCGTAATCCCGAGCGTCATGCCGAGCGAGCGGAGAAAATTGAGCGTCGAGCTGGCCGCCCCCCGCTGTCCGGTCGGGAACGAATGAATGGCGGCGTTGCTCAGCACGGAGAAGGAGGCGCCGATGCCGAGACCGACCATAATCATATAGAGCGTCACTTGCAGACGCGACGAGTCGGTCGACAGCGTCGTAAGCAGCAGCAGCCCGAGAGCGAGCAGCAGCAGCGTCGGAATCATGATCGCCCGATACGAAAATTTGCTTATCAGGAAGCCTCCGGCCGTAGCGGTAACGACGGAGCCGAGCATCATCGGCAGCAGGACGAGACCGGAGTTCGTGGCGCTTCCGCCGAGCACCCCTTGAATAAAAATCGGGATGTATACGGAAGCCGTAACGAACGCCGCTCCGCCGAGCATCGCGATGACGTTGCTTGCCGCGTACAGCCGGCTGCGGAACATGCGGAACGTAATGATCGGCTCTTCGGCGCGCGATTCGATGAACAGGAACGAAGCGGCGAGCACCGCAAAGCCGGCGAACAAGCCGACGATTTGCGCCGAGCCCCAGGCAAACTGCTTGCCGCCGAGCTCCATCGCGAACATGAGACAGACGATCGCTCCGACCAGCGTCGCCGCTCCCCACCAGTCGATCCGCTGTTTGGAATGCGCGTGCGATTCTTTGTAATACAACCCGATGAAGGCGAAGGAAAGCAAGCCGATCGGCAAATTGATGTAAAAAATCCATTCCCACCGGACGTAGTCGGTGATGTAGGCGCCGAGCAGCGGACCGAAAATGCTCGACATGCCGAAGACGGCGCCGAACAGGCCGCTCAGCTTCCCGCGTTTTTCCGGGGGAACGGCGTCGAACATGATCGTAAAGGCGACCGGTATGAGCGCCCCGCCGCCGATTCCTTGAATCGCCCGGTACAGGCTCAGCTGCACGATCGATTGCGCCGTTCCGCAAAGCGCCGAACCGGCAATGAACACGATCATGCCGAATACGAAAAACCGTTTCCGTCCGTACATGTCGGACAGCTTGCCGAATATCGGCATCCCGGCCATTTCCGCGACCATATACGCGGACGTAACCCATACGAATTTGTCGAGGCCGCCGAGCTCCCCGACGATCGTCCCCATCGCGGTCGCCACGATCGTATTGTCCATCGAGGCCATCAGTATGGCGAGCAGCAAGCCCGCGATGACGATTCCCGCTTGATTTTGCTTGGTACTCATCGTTTCGTTTCATCTCCATCCCGTATAATCTGTTGCATGCTTCGATTATACGGACGGTTCCCTGACAAGAACGGTCAGTTGAGCGGCGGACCGGACGATAAAGCGGAATCGGCCAAAACCGGTTCGATCTGCTGGGTCCTGCGACGCATCTTGCGCACAGGTGCGAATTTCCGGCAACCCTTCCGATTGAATGCACGTCTATTAGGTTATACCGAAAAGAGAAGGTATTTCCGCAGGCGGCGTTCGCCTAACAGCCCGTGCGCTGCTATCAAGCTTTGCCGTCGCGGATGTTTCCGAAGGAGTGACACAGATGACCAGATCGCGGCTATTCCAATTGGTTATAGGGTTCGTGCTGATTGCGGCGCTAATGGCCGGATGCCAGAAGCCCGGGGACGCGACTCAAGGTAGCGCGCCGCAGACGCCGGCTGCGGATGCGCCCGCTCCGGCGCCGAATGCGCCGGGCCCGAATTCGGGCGCGGCCGAACCGGCTCCCGCTCCGTCCGGGCCGGAGAACGGCGCCGGCTCGGCGCAAAAGCCGCCTTCGGCCGTCAAGATGGACGCCGTTACGGCGGTTCGGCTGGCCGACCCGCTGTCCGGCTGGATCGGCGGCAACGGCTGGATCGCCCGCACCGAGGACGGCGGCAAGACGTGGAGCCCGCAATACAGCGGCTCGGGCACGGTTCGTCAGCTGTTCGCGCTGAACGGCCAAGAAGCGTGGGCGACGATCGCCGCGGACGGCGCGAGCGAAAGCGACAAGGCGGGCGATCGCCGCCTGCTCGCCACGAAGGACGGCGGGAACACGTGGACCGCGGCGGGGACGGTGCCGAACGGCGGCTTCCTTCATTTCGTCTCGCCGTCCGAAGCGTTCAGCGCCAACGCCAAAACGACCGACGGCGGCCGAACGTGGACGCAGCTGCCCGTCCCCGATCAGACGGTCGGCGACGCCTACTTCCATGACGCGAAAAACGGCTGGGCGGTCACGCAGCAAAAAGATACGATCAGCGTCAAACGGACGACGGACGGCGGCGAATCCTGGCAAACCGTCATGTCCAAAAAGACGGTCGCCATGCTGACGGGCACGGTCATCCGGTCGGCCGGGGCGGACGACGCCTGGGTGCTGCTGGTCGGGGAATCCGGCATGACGCAAACGTCGTACTCGCTGTTCCATACGCAGGACGGCGGCAAAACGTGGCAAACGGTTCTCGCCAACTCGACGGCCGGCGGCGGACCGGCGCCCGGCTTCCCGATCGATCACTCGGAGGGGCCGAAAAACGGCGGCAGCAAGCCCGGGGCGCTGTACGTCGTCAGCCCGAACGTAGCTTTCATGGGCGGGCAGTGCATGGCGTGCGACAAGCCGAATACGATCGGCCTGACGACCGACGGCGGCAAAACGTGGGTGAACCGGGAGCCGGCTTACGCCGGTTACGGAGAGCAGCGGCTGGCGTTCGCCGACGCGAAGCACGGCTGGTGGATTTTGACGGACAACGCCGAGCCCGCCGTCATGTATACGACGGCCGACGGCGGAGTAAGCTGGACGAAGGTGCATACGTTCGAAAAGCCGAAGCCGTCCTCGTAATCCGGAGCGCAAACAACCGACGCCGAGCAAACGAAACGAGGGGCCCCGGGGGGCCCCTTATTCCATTTCGACGATTCGATGGCACAATCGGTCCAGCAGCTTCCGCTCATGGCTCACGACAAGCATGCCCATACGCCGCTCGTTCGCGATGTCCAGCACGGCGCGCCATAGCTGCGCCTGCGTAAGCGCATCGAGCATCGCGGTCATCTCGTCCGCGATCAAAAAACGGGTGTCCGGCCCGAGCGCCCGCACGATGCAAACGCGCTGAAGCTCCCCGCCGGACAGCTCGCCCGGAAACCGGTCGAGCCATTGCTCGGCTATGCCGAACGCTTCGCGGAACGAGCGGTCCGGTTCCCAGCCTTCGTTCAAAATGCGGCGCAGCCGCAAACGCGGATTGACGGCTTTCTCCGGATGCTGGAACACGAGCTGAACCGGGCAATAGCCGCTGCGCGGCAGCGGCTTGCCGTCCAGCAGCACTTCTCCTTCGCCGGGAACGTCGTACCCGGCCAGCAGCCGCCCGAGCGTCGTTTTGCCGCGTCCGCTCGGACCGGCGAGGCCGACGATTTCCCCTTCGCGGACGGAAAGGTCGAATTCGCGGAACAGCCACGGTCCGCGGCCGTAGCGGAACGCGAGCCCGCGGCCTTCAAGTGGCATGGACGCACCCGACCTTTCCGCCGCGAACGGTCCGCATGACCGGCCGCTCCGCCGCGCAAGCCGCCGTCGCGTTTTCGCAGCGCGGCGCGAAGACGCAGCCTTCGGGAAGCTCGCCCGGAGAAGGCTGCCGGCCGGGGAGCGGCTCGAAGCCGTTTTGCGGCAGCGCCTTCCAGAGCGCCCGGCTGTACGGGTGGCGCAGCCGCGAGCCGTCCCCGGCGAAGTCGGCGGCCGGCGCGATTTCGACCGTGGTGCCGGCGTAGAAGACGGCAACGCGGTCGGCCGCCTGAAGCGCGGACTCCAAATCGTGCGAGATGAGCAGCACGGCGGCGTCGCCGTCCGCGAGCTCCCGCAGCTGCGCCACCGTCTCGCGCACGACGGCGGGATCGAGCCCCGGCGTCGGCTCGTCCGCGACGAGCAGCCGGGCTCCGCTCACGGTCGCCATCGAGACGAGCACGCGCCGGGCCATGCCGCCGGACAGCTGGTGGGGAAACAGCGGCTCCGCCTCGCGGCCCAGACGGTACCGCTCGAACGCTTTGCGCTGCTCGGCCGCCGGATCGCCGCCGCGAACCGCCGACCGGACTTGGGCGCCCGCCCGCATGAACGGGTTCAGAAAGCCGACCGACTGCGGCACAAGCGCGATTTCGCGGCCCCGCAGCGCTTCGATCCGATGCGGCGCGAGATGCTCCCCGTCGTACCGGATCGTCCCGGTCACCGTCGCGTTGCCGGGCAGGATGCCGAGGATCGCGTGGGCGAGCAAGCTTTTTCCCGATCCGCTCGAACCGATGACGGCCACGATTTCTCCCGGATTTACGTCGAGATTCATGTTATGCAGGACGGGAACCGCCGTTCGCTTGAAGCGTCCCGTATAAGAAGCGAACGCGACGGACAGGCCGTCCACTTCGAGAAGCGGCATTCGCCCGCCCTCCTTTCCGTATTCCGCGCATCGTCGTCCGGACGGACCGTCAATCGGAAGCCCGCCGGGGATCCAGCAGCAGCCGCAGCCGCTCGCCCGCCACGTCGAAGGCGCGGACGACGAGCAGCAGGCTGACGCCGGGGAAAAACGCCAGCCACCAATAGCCCGTCGACAAGTAGCGCATCGATTCGGATAAAATGATGCCGATGGCAGGCTGGTGCGGCGACAAGCCCAGGCCGAGAAACGTAATCGCCGCTTCGTGCAAAATGGCGTGGGGAAACAGGAGCAGCAGCCCGACCAGCAGATGGGGCAGCAAATGCGGCAGCATATGTCCGGTCGCCGCGCGCCAGCGCGGTCGGCCGAGCTTCCTCGAGATGTGCACGTAATCGGCCGTTTTCAGCTGCAGCACCTCGGCCCGGATGACGCGCGCCAGGCTGGGCCAATGCGTGAGCGAGACGCCGATGACGACGCCTTTCACCCCTCCGCCGAACACGAACGCGATCAAGATGAGCGTAACGAGATGAGGAACGCTCAGAAACAAATCGATCAAAAAGCCGACGATCCGGTCGGCCGTTTTCCCCATGGAAGCGGCGATCAGCCCCATCAGCGCCGCGATGGCGGCGCTGGCCGCCGAAGCCGCCATCCCGACGCCGATGCTTAGCGCGAGCCCCTTTACCGTCCGCGCGAGCATGTCGCGGCCGAGCCAGTCGGTGCCGAACGGATGGGCCGCGGACGGAGCCAAATTGCGCCATTCGAGCCGGGTCGACAGCGGTTCGGGGCCGATCAGGGCGCCTCCCAGCCAGACGGTGACGACCAGCAAGCCGGCCGCCGCCGCGTAAACGAGGGCCAACTGCCGCCGGTTCGGCCTCAGCCGCAGCCAAGACCGTTCCCGGCCCGCCGGTACGCCGCCCGATTCCTTCGGTCGCATCGTCATGTCGCCCGCCCTTCCCGAAGGCGCGGATCGACGAGCTTGTACAGCGCATCCGCGACCGTATTGCCGATAAAGACGAATAACGCGCTGAACAGCACGATGCCGAGCAGCAGCGGAACGTCGCCCCGCAGGCCGGCCGCCACGGTCGCTTGCCCGAGGCCGGGATAAGCGAACACCTGCTCCGCCAGCACCGCCCCGCCGAACAGCTCGCTGAAGGAGGCGAAATGGAGCGACACCGCCGGCAGCCAAACGCCCCTCAGCGCGTGCGTCCGCAGCAGGCGGAAGCCCCGTTCGCCCCGCGCCCTGGCGAACAAAATATAGTCGCTCGCCAGCACGTCGATCAGCTTCTGCCGCGTATGCAGGGCGATCGGCGCGATGCCGACGATGCTCAGCGTCATCGCCGGCAATATCATATGGCGGATGCGGTCGACGGCGGTCACCTGGGCGTCGACGACGCCCGCCGGCGTCCCGAGCCCGATCGGCAGCCAACCGAGCCATACGGCGAACACCGTCAACAGCAGCAGGCCCATCCAAAATGTCGGAGTGGAGGCGAGCGTATAGCAGTACCAGCGGATCAGCTTGTCGAGCCAGTTGCCTTCGTTCATCGCGGCCGCGACGCCGGCGGCGAAGCCGAGCAAACCGGACAGCGTCCACGAAACGCTCATCAACGCCAGCGAGCCGGCGAACCGTTCCCGTATGACGTCGGCGACCGGGAGGCGGTAGATCATCGACGTCCCCAGATCGCCGTGCAGCAGGGCGGTCGCCCACTGCGCGAAGCGCTGCGGGGCGGACTGATCGAGTCCCCAGCGCTCGGCGATGAGCTGCCGCTGCTCGGGGCCGACCCGCATCATGTCCGCGCCGACGTACGCCTGGATCGGATCGATGGGGGAGGCGCTCGCCAAGGCGAACGAGACGATGCCGATCGCCGCGAGCAGCAGCAGGAGACGGAGAAGCATCAGCGCGAAGAACGAGACGGTGCGTTGCAACATGTTCGGCATGCTCCTTTAGCGTCTATTTCCGGCCGGGAACCGGGAGAACGGAGACGGAACTCCGCCCGGAAAGCGCCTAGTTCCATTTCCATTCGGCGATGTTGTCCGTCACAGGCCAGCCGTGACCGTGCGGGTGGATGTACTGGCGGCCGATATCGAGCTTGTCGTTCACGAGATACAGATGATCGATATTGACGAGCCACGCCCACGGAGCGTCGCCGCGCGCGCTTACGCCGGTCGTGCCGTCCCACTGCGCCTTTTTCCAATAATCGAGGGCGTCCTCCTCGCGCGTCGCCCGCAGCGCCTTGTCCATCCAGGCGTCCACGGCCGGGTTGCCGTAAAAGCCGGTATTGTAGTAGTCGACGCCCTTGTATTTGCTGCTGTACAAATGGAACATTTCGAGCGGATCGTGACTGCCCCAGCCCATCAGGACGGCGCTCGCATGCATCGTTTTCTTGATGTCGTCCCAGCTTTTCCCCTGCACGTCGATCCGGATGCCGAGCGGCTTGACCATGTCCGCGACCGCCAAGGCGAGCGATTGGCGCGTTACGTCGCCGGACGGATAGACGAGCGGGAATTGGGCTTTGACGCCGTTTTTTTCCAGCACGCCGCCGCCGGACGCGTCCTTCCATCCGGCCCCTTCGAGCAGCTTTTTCGCCCCTTCGACATCGCCGTCGGGGATCGCCGCCCCCGGGTTGGACCACGGCAGTCCGTCGTTCACTGAATAGGCGGGCGTGCCGTACCCTTCGAGCACGCCTTGCACGAGCGCTTTTCGGTCGATCGCCATATTGATCGCCTTGCGGACGGCCGGATCGGCGGTCGCGTCGTTGCCGACCGGATAGCCTTCCGGCGTCTTGCCGCCGCTTCTGACGAAAGGAAAGGCGATGCCCCGGTTGTCGACCGTGCGGACCGCTTCGAGCCGCATGCCGTCGACCTTCCGTTTGCTGAAGGCGGCGGGAATGTAGGCGACGTCGACTTTTTTCGCTTTGGCGGCGGCATAGGCGGCGTCTTCGCCGAGAAACAAAAACGTCAGCCTGCGGAAATACGGCTTTTTCCCGTAATAGCTCGGATTCGCCTCCACGATGACCTGCTGTCCTTTGTTCCATTGGATCAGCTTGTACGGGCCCGAACCGACAGGGCGCTCGGCGTAATCGCCGCCGTATGCGTGCTTCGGGACGATGCCGGTCGTAATCAGCAGCGTCACGAACGTCGATTGCGGCTCCTTCAGCGTGAATCGGACCGTATAATCGTCCGGCGCTTCGACGCTTTTCATAAGGGTCAAATCGATGACCGAGCCGCTCTTCGCGGCCGTTTCGAACGTAAATTTCACATCCGCGGCGGTGACGGGCTTGCCGTCGGAAAAAAGGGCGTCCTTGCGCAGCTTGACCGTCCATACCGTCCCGTCCGCGCTTACTTCGTAGCCGTCGGCGGCCAAGTCGTTTTCGATGTTCATCCGGGCGTCGCGCCGGAGCAGCGTGCTTTGAAACAGCGGCGATCCGTACCGGCCCCAGCCGGTCGTCGGATCGAACCCGCCTTCCGGCTCGGCGCCTACGGCGAGAACGAGCTCGTCCGGCGGGCGGTCGCCGCCGGTCTTCGAGCCCGAGCAGCCCGACAGCGCAAAGGCGGCGGCAAGCAGCCATACGACGATCGGTTCGCGAATGGGGAGCAAAAAGACAACGCGAACAGCCTCCTATGGCCAAATGTGCTACGATTTACGTACAGTGTAACAAGAAACAGAAAAGCGCGAAGTAACGGCATGAAAAAACAAAAAAGCACTGCCGGGCGGTCGTCGCCACCCCCGGCAAGGAGACAGTAAAAAAAGAGGCTAAGCGATACGGCGATCGCCAGGCGGTACGCAACCGTGAGAGAGCGTCGCCGAGTAGCGGCTCAAAGCGTGCGAGGCGGCATAAAACTGCTCGCTTCGGGTGCGTCGGGCGATGGAGGCGGATTGGTTACGGACAACGCGTCGCTCGCCCGAAAACGTGCTGCTGCGCCCGGATCGCGGGGCGGTGCTCCGGGACGGCGTGTCCGGCACGGGCACTCGGTTCGCTCGCCCGACCCGATTCGGAGGCGGATTTGCGGAGCCAAGACTGCGTCAAGTTCCGAATGCCGCGTGACTCGCCTTTGCGATAAGCCAGAATCGGGATAGCGGAAAATTGAAGGAAATTCCTCTAAAATGCCCGAAATCGAGCGAATTCGTATGCATAACGGTATCGTATTCCGTTATTTACGCGAATGCGTTTGATTTTGAACGAAAATAGGCGATATAGCGGAAAACGGTTCCGCTAAATTCAAAAACATGCTCCGGGAAAAGCGATGTAGCGGAAAAAAGTTCCGTTAGTTTCCGGCCGTTTCCAGTCGTTACCCTTGGCATGACCATAGCTCATTTGCATTGCTCTATTAACAGCCTTCGGGACTTATTTTGTCGGGAAACGGTAGTTTTGGCGGAATAGAGGACGATCGGGACTTTTATTTGCTTCGAAATGGCATTGCTCGGCTTTGCTGCGGGCCGCTCGCGCAAAATAACAGTCCCGAACATCCGCTAACTCCATGTTTGCCTCCGTAGGCCGCTAGTGAAGATGCTCCAAAGACCGCTATTTCCGCATAACGAAGGGCGCAATCGTACCGACCGACGTGCCCGATTCCCGGTACGATCGGATGACGGAACGGCTGACCGCGGTAACGATACGTTCCGGCTTAACGAAACTTTAGCCCGATATGTAAAAAAGGAGGGATCCCTGATGCAATTGCGCAAACTCGCTTCGATACTCTGCCTGTGGTCTATGCTGCTAACGACTTTGCTGCCGGGCTTCGGGCCGGCCGCGTCGGCCGAAAGCGCGGATGGCGCAGCGGGCGGCTACTTGGTCGACGAGCTCGCCGACTGGAGCAAAACGTTCAGCCATTCGCCGTCGCTGACGATCCAGACGTCCGCGGGCTCGCCCGATCCGAGCCGGGTGCAAAGAAGCGCCGCCGCGAGCGAAAGCTTCGTGTACAAAACGGACTTTCCGATCCGCTCGTTTTCGGTAAGCGCTTACTTCAATCCGTCCGGCAAGCCGTACGAGCATGTCGTCTTTTCCGTCTCGTCCGACGGAGCTGTCTATACGCCGGTCGCACCGGATGCGATCGACTTGGGCGGGTATCCGCAAGCGTACGCGTACGAGCTGCCGACGCTGCCCGCGAATACGCATTATTTGAAAATCCAGTTTCGCGGCAGCCAGGTCGTCAAATCGCCGTCGATCGGCAAAGTCGTGCTGAACGGCCCCGCTTCGGTCGCGCCGAGCTTGCCGGCCGGCATCGTCGACGAGGGAGCGCCGCTGCTGTTGACGGGCGGATCGGCCGGAGCAGCGATCTTTTATACGACGGACGGCAGCGACCCGCGTTCGTCGGCAACCCGGCAGCGGTATGCCGCGCCGATTCCGGTGAACGGCTCCTTCGTATTGAAAGCGTATTCGGAGGTCGAAGGCGTCGATGGACTGACGAGCCACGTGTCCGTGTACCGCTACATTGCGAAACGGGCGGGCGACGCGCTGCTGCCCGCCGTCCAGGACGCCATGGTCGATTCCGGATCGCCGGACGCGAATTACGGTACGGTTTCCTCGCTGTTCGTCAAGGCGCTGCGCAGCCGGGAAGCGTACTTCAAATTCGATCTGTCTTCCGTGGGCGACCCTATCGACCGGGTGACGTTCCACGTATACGGCTATGCGCAGGACCCTTCCCTCGCTCCCGCCAAGCTGCGCGTCTACGGCGTAAGCGACGGCTGGACGGAGTCGACGCTTACGTTCGCGAACAAGCCGCTGCCGAAGCCGATCCCGTCCGGCACGGAGCTGGACGAAGTCGTGCTGAACTACGAACGGCCGGGCTGGCTCGAATTCGACGTGACCGACTACGTGAAGCGGCAAAAGTGGGCGGGACAATCGACGGTCGCGCTCGCGCTGGCCAACACGACCGACGGCGGCACGACTTTGAACAGCAGGGAAGCGGGGACGGATGCCCCGTTTCTGAAGGTGACGCCGTCCGATTCGACCGTTCCGATCGGGATGGTCGATCCGCTCGACGATTTCAGCCGCGTCGATTCGCGGTCCAACGCGCGGATCGAAATGGCCGACGCGGCGTACTTCGGCGGCGACGCGAAGCGGATGACGCGCAACACGACGGAGCCCGGCTACTTGATCTACAAGACGCCGTACGAGTTGAAGTCGTTTGCGGTTGGCGCTTACTTTTTGACAAGCCTCGCGGTGAACCATCCGGCGTTTTACGCTTCCGCGGACGGCGGCGAATACGTCCAGGTGACGCCTTCGATCTATCGAAGCGGGAAGCCGGTAGCGAACTGGCAGCAGTTCGTTTACGAAAGCTTCGATTTGCCGCCGGGAATGCGCTATTTGAAAATCGAGGTGAAAGGAACGGACAAAGCATGGACGCCGCAGCTGTCCAAGGCGGCGCTGAACGTCAACGTCGCTTCGGTGAAGGCGGGTCCCGAAACCGGCACGATCGGTGACGCGCCCTTGACGGTGACGCTGTCCAGCGATACGGCGGGAGCGCAAATTTTTTACAAAACGGCCGAAGATCCCGAATACAAGCCGTACGCCGGTCCGTTGTCGCTGACCGGGTATACGGAACTGGAGACGTATGCGGCGAAAGCCGGCATGGAGCCGAGCGCGGCGAAAACGTACACATATTACTCTCGGGCGGATTTGGCCGTCGATACGTTCGGCCAAGTGTTTTCCGCGAATTTCCCGGAAAAGGTGACGAACGAGCAGCAGCTGCGCGACGACGTCGCCGCGGATGAAGCTTATTACGGAGCCATTACGGCGCCGGACTGGGACGCCTACGGGGGGCTGAAGGGAAGCCGGGAGTCTTACGGCCTCGAGGCGAAAGGGTTTTACAGCGTCCAGTCGGCCGGTGGCCGGACGGTCATGGCCACGCCGGACGGAAACGCCTTTTTCAGCGTCGGCATCAACGGCATTCAGCCGAACGACTCGTACACGATGGTGACCGGGAGAGAGCACGTGTTCGAATGGCTTCCGGACTACAACAGCGAATATAAATCGGCGTTTTTGAATTCGAAGGATTACTTCTCGTTCTATTTGGCGAACCGGATCAAAAAATACGGGGAGCCCTACAATTCCCGCGCGTTTTACGCGGACAGCCTGGAGCGCTTGAAAAAATGGGGGTTCAACAGCGCGGGCGGCTGGTCGCCGACACCGTCGGCCGTCGAGTTCCAGGTGCCGTACGTGCCGTTTTTGCCGCTGAACGACATGCAGTGGGCGAAGGTGCCGGGGCTGAAAATATTCGACATTTTCGCCGACGGGGCGGAGCAGAAGCTGGACGAAGCGTTCGCCCGCGCGCTGCCGCCGAACAAGGACAACAAGCTGATCATCGGCTACTTTCTCGGCAACGAATACCATTATCACGAATTCATCGCCAAAGTGCCGAAGCTGAAGGCGAGCGAAGCGGCCGTGAAACGGCGATTCGTCGATATGCTCAAGGAAACATACGTGACCCCGGAGGCGCTCAATACGGCGTGGAACGCCTCGTTCGCCGGCTTCGACGATATGTACGAAGCGCCGCTGTATATCGATACGCCGCAGGCGCAGAGCGATATCGAATCGTTTATGAAGCTGTATCTCGACACGTTTTACGGCACGGTTGCGCGGGTGTTCCGCAAATACGATCCGAACCATCTGCTGCTCGGCGACCGGTGGCTGACGACGCCGACGAACAACGCGAAGCTGCGCGGATTTTTGGCGGAGGCGGCCGGCCGTTACATGGACGTCATCAGCATCAACCATTACGCGTTGAATTTGGATAAAACGATGCTGCGCCACGTCCACGAGGCGTCCGGCGGCAAGCCGGTCATGCTGACCGAATGGGGGTTCGGCACGAAGGAGCAGGGGCTGACCGCTCCGATTGTCGTCGCGGACCAGAACGAGCGCGGCCTGCGGTACCGCAACTACGTGGAAGGCGCCGCATCGCTCGGCTTCGTCGTCGGGGCGCATTGGTTCACCTATTTGGATCAGGCGGCGACGGGACGGTGGTCGGAAGGCTATACCGGCGAAAAATACAACTTCGGTCTCGTCAATGTGGCCGACCGGCCGTACAAAACGTTTTTGGAAGGCGTGATGGCGACCAACCACGACATCTACAGCGTCGCGCTCGGACTGCGGCCGCCGTTTTACCGCGATTTCGGGGACGCGCCGAGAGAGCCGGGCAACCGGACGATCGACATTCCGTATACGGCGGCGCCGATTCCGATCGACGGCGAAGTGAACGGATTCCCGGCCGAAGCGCGGAAAACGTCGTTGACCGCGGCGAATCGCGTCGGCGGGGCGGGCGGCGAGACGATAACGGCGGACTACTACTTCGCTTGGGACGAGACGAATTTGTACGTGACCGCCCATGTATACGAGCCGACGCCGATGCTGAACCAATACCGGAACGCGAATATTTGGAAAGGCGACGGCGTCGAGCTGTTCGTCGGCCCGAACGACTTGACGACGCACGGTCCGCTGCTGTTTTACGACAGTCAAGTCATTTTGAGCGCCGCTTTGGCGGACGGCGAGCCGTACTGGCACTGGTTCAACACGAGCCGGCAAAAGCCGCTGCGGATGGCGGTCCGGGCGGCGCCGAACGGGCAAGGGTACGTGCTGGAGGCGGCGATCTCGTGGGAGTCGCTGAACGTCGCTCCGGCGGACGGTACGGCGTTCCGTTTCGACTTCGGGTTCGACGACAGCGAGGACGGCTTGAACCGGAAGCGGCAGTTTGTTTGGAACGGAACGAGCTCGAACGCGACGAACCGCGGGCTGTGGGGCAAGGCGACGCTCGTGCGCGCCGCCGATACGGAAGCGCCGGTCATCGCCGTGTCCGGGGTGACGGAAGGCGGGAGCTACACCGACTCGGTCGTGCCGGCGGTCGCGGCCGACGATCCGGCCAGCGGCTTGAAGGAGCTGGCGGTGAAGCTGGACGGAGCGGACTGGGCGAGCGGAACGCCGGTTACGGCGAAAGGCGCCCATACGCTGGTAGCGACGGCGACGGACCGCGCCGGAAATGCGGCGACTCGGACGGTCGCGTTTACGGTGTATGCGAGTACGAGTCTGAGCGTGGAAGACGCGGCCGGAACGTACAGCGACTGGACGACGCTGCGGGCGCGGCTGCGGGACCGGGACGGCGCGCCGATCGCCGGCGGCAAGGTCGACTTCCGCGTCGACGGTGCGGCCGCGGGGTCGGCTGTCACCGATGCGGCCGGGCAGGCGTCGCTCGCGTACCGCGTCGCGGCAGGCGCGGATGCGGGCGAGAGCGGGGGCGGGAGCGGCGGGCAGCCG